>CACZNF010000007.1 GCA_902782395.1 uncultured Erysipelotrichaceae bacterium
GACGGTCATGCCTTTAACAAGTTCCGCTAAAGATTTTTGTATAATTGATTCGTTTTCTGGATCGGTATAAGCAGTAGCTTCGTCTAAAATTACAATCTTAGAGTTCTTCATCATCGCTCTAGCGATTGATATTCTTTGACGTTCACCACCAGAAAGATGAGAACCACTATCGCCAACCACTGTTTGATAGCCGTTTTCTAAGTTCATGATAAAATCATGGACACCACATTTTTTACATATTTCAATAACTTTTTCATCACTAGCGTTTAAGTTACCCATTCTAATGTTTTCCATAATCGAAACATTGAATAAGTAGTTGTTTTGAGAAACATAGGAGACTTCCTTGTTATAGTCCTCCAATGTTAAATCCTTAATGTTTACGCCACCGATATAGATGTCGCCTTGATTTGGATCCCATAAAGCAGCGATTAGCTTAGCGATTGTTGATTTACCCGCACCACTAGGGCCAACGAAAGCGATTTGACTGCCTGCTTTAATTTCTAAGTTAATATCGTGTAAAACTTCTTCTTTCTTATAACCAAATGAGACATTTCTAATAGAAATACTGGCATCTTTTGGCAAAGCTTTTGAGACTTTTGGTCTATTGAGTTGTTTGATAGAAACAATACGGTCAATTTCCCTAAAGATAACTTGTGCTTTGGAGATATCATCTGCGTGACCCATTGCGTTAATTAATGGGGCAATTAAGCCGATAGACATCAAAACACTAATCACGAAAGTGTTAATTGGAATTTGTCCGTTATAGAAAAGTAAGCCTCCTAATGGCAAGATAGCGAGCAATGTATAAGGTGCTACTGACATGGCGATGGTAAATGACACATTTGAATTGCGCATCCATTCCACAAAGCAACTAGCACCTTCTTTAGCGGCTTTTTCAAACTTTTCATAAGAAGATTCGCTTTTGCCAAAGGCTTTGATGACTTCAATGCCATTAATGTATTCAACTGCGGTATCGTTTAATATTTTGGTTTTTTCAATGCAGTTTTTGTAATATTTTTCATAACCAATTGTCATTGTGAGATATGAAACAATGCCAATAACAACAGGAATTAAAGAGAACAAGCCCATTCTCCAGTCAAGAATCATTAAATAAACAAATGTTCCTAAGAAGCATAAAACGCTTGAAGATACTTCTGGAATAATGTGCGCTAATGTTGTTTCTGTGGAATCAATTCTTTCACACAACGTGTTTTTAAGTGAGCCTGAGTTCTCATCTTTGACATCACCTAAAGAGGCTAACGCCAAAGAGTCAGTGGCTCTTTTTCTTGTTGTTTTAATAATTTGGAAAGCCGCAATATGCGACAAAGATGTTGATAAAACATGAAATAAACCTTTTATAAGGAAAAAGACTAAAATCATGATGATATCAAGTAAATAATCACTAAAAGCTTCTTGATGATTAATCAGCTTTGTAATAATGTCAGCGATAAAATAAAAAGGGATTATGCCCGATGCAACAGAGATAATTGCCGCTAGAATACTGATGACATAATACCTTTTCTTATCGCTAGCATAGTCTAATAAGATTGGTATAAAACCTCTTCCTTTCATATATCCTCCTTAAAACCCTAATAGTTGTCTGAATCCTACCCGATAGAATTCACTAATTGTTTTACAAATGTTAAAGGAGTCTTGTTTATTTAAATCCATTTCAAGCACATGGAAATAAGCTTCCAAATATGAATCTAGAATAGCTTTGTAGCTTAATTCATCGAAATCATTCAGCTTGTATCCAAGTTCACGCATTTTGCTTAGATATTTCATCGTGGCTGTATATTCTAAACTTAAAAGATAGTTTTTAAGCCACTCTCTTCTTTCCTTAATGACCAACATCACAATTGGTCGATGGTCAGTGAAAAGCAATTCAAAATGAATGTTTTTTTCTTCCTCAAATGCCCAAACTTGTTCGACATTGTTTTTTAATAATAAGTCATAATCCACTTGTTCTATTTCTCTAGAAACTATGTTCAACTTATCAATAAACGGCTGAATAATTGTTTGAAAGATTTGTTCTTTATCCTGAAAGTGACGATATATCGCTGTAGCGGTAATATTGCACTTTGAGGCGACCTTCCTAAGAGTGGTATTGGTGTAGCCTTTAGTGATAAATTCTTTTTTTGCTACTTCCACGATCATCTCTTTTGTGGTCATCTTAATTCTCCTTTGTTAACAATGTAAACAGGGTTAGTATAGACTAACTTTTATTAAAAGCAATAGCTTTGGACAATGAGTGAATTATTTTTATTTTTGTTAACTTAAAATCAATATTAAATATAAATAATAAGTCGATAAAATCGTTCTATTCTGGCACTTTAAGCGCTTCAACCATATCAATCTTCTTATTCTTTCTGGCTACCAAATAAGAGACTAGGAAAGACACTCCAAAAATAAGTATTAATGGAATCACTACTGTCATCCAGCCAAAGATAAGCATCATTTCATATTCACTCGCTAACGCTTTCATTAAGACGAATGTGATGCCAACGCCAGCGGGTGCACCAATTAGATAGCCTGCTACTGTCAACCACATATTTTGGGTAATTAGTAATTTACCAATTTTCTTATCTTTAAAGCCCACGACTTTTAAAGTTGATAATTCTCTATATCTTTCAAAATAGGACATTGTGCCTAAGTTATATAAAACAACAATGCCTAAAATTATTGATAGAACAATAAGAGCGCCAATCATGACATACATCACTTCCATAAAGCTATCAAATGATTTGATGATATCGTTTCTACTTTTAACAGTGCTGATGTAATCACTATGGATAGTGTCATTATTGATTGTATCTTTTTCTTTGCTTGTGAAAACCTGATTAATCTTATATGTAATACCTATCTCATCAGCGTATTTTTGACTCATTACTATGCCTTTAGTTAGCGTTCTTAATTGACCCGCTAATTTGAGGGTGTATGTCACATCGTTACCAAAAACAGAAACAGTGAATGAGTCGCCAATTTTAAGGTTGTTAGATTCCATTAATCTTTGACCAATATAAACACCTTCGTCTTTTAAAGGTAAATAATTCATCTCTTTATCTAAGAATCTCACATAATCATGATTGATATTATAAATATCCATAGCGATGGCTTCTTCTTTTAAAGAGACATTCGTGGAAGCACTATAGTCTGCCTCATAATAACTAACTATTTCTAAAGCTTTCTCATTGGACGTTTCTTCTTTTAAAGAAATTTGAGAAGCGTAATTCATCGATCCGTAATAGAACTTATTCACAAATCCCACCATCGAATCCATCATGAGGAACGAGGCCACTAAAAGGACCGTACAGCCAAAGACACCAAAGAGGGTCATAAAACTCCTTGCTTTATGTCTAAAAAGGTCTCTAAGGTTCCATTTGGTGGCAAATTTAAGTTTTCTCCATCCTTTGGAATCTTCGATTTTTAGTCTTTTCATCGCTTTAGGAGTATAAGGCTTTAATGCGTCGGCGGCTGTTCCTTTGAGCATGTTTTTTGCAGAGATATAGGAAATAAGTGTCATAAATCCGATGACACCAAGGACCGCTAAGAAGGTCCACCATGGCATATGAATGGCCCAAGAAGGCAAATCAAAATATGTGCCCATTGAACCACCTGGATTGAAAATGAACCAGGCAATAAAATAACCAAACCCCACACCTAAAGCTGAACCAACCACACCAATAAATAGACCAAACAGCGTGTAATGGCGGACAATTCTGGCGTCTCTAAAGCCTAAGGCTTTTAATGTACCAATTTGTGTTTTTTCATTGATTGTTAAACGTTGCATTGTCGTGGCCATAATTAAGACAGCGATGCCAAGAAAAACAACCGGAAGAATAGAGGCCATAGTCTTACCTTCACTAGCCTCACCCTGGGCTTCTGAATATGAAGCCACTTCGTTTTTAGTGAGTATAAGATTTGTTTTGCCTAACTTTTCGTTAGCGGAAGTTGAAAACTCTTTCTTTGAAAGTTTACTGATAACGTGTATTTCTGGATAAAAATCATGTCCACCTAAAGCTGCTTTATATTTTGCGGGTGAAATGTAAACGTAACCATATGTATTAAAATCTGGCATCATCTGATTATCACCAGGTGTGCAAATTAAATATTCACTAGATTTGATAAATCCTTTGATTGTTCCTTTTAAGGATATCGCACCATACTTAAGTGTAATTTCATCATTTATTTGATAGTTATTTTTAGAGGCGTATTGGTCATTAATCCACACAGCATCTAAAGATGATTCATCATATTGTTCACCACTAGTAACCAAAAAGCTAGAAACACTAAAGTCAGTAGTAACAGTCACTGCGACGACATCATTTTCCTTGCTCTCATTGGTTTTAACAGAAACATATCTAGAGACTTTGTCCACTCCTTCGATGGAAGATATTTTGTTCATTTCTTCTTCTGAGTAGCCTGTTTCAGAAACTAAACGATAATCCGCAAAGCCTGTATCTTTGTAAAAAGAGAAAGTATCTTGTTCGATTGATTTCCATTCGCCTTGGAAACCCACGAAAACACCAACGCCTAACAAAACCATGATAATCATGGAGATAAATTGGGCTTTATAGTGCCAAATTGTTCTTAATAATTTCTTAAATAACATATTACCAATCGACCTCATCAACGCTTGCTGGATGATCTTGATTGATCACTTCTTTAATATGTCCTGACTTCACTCTAATCACAGTGTCCGCTAATTTAGCGATGTTTTGATTATGGGTCACAATAATAATTGTTTTATGATAATTTCTCGCCATTGAAAGAAGAACCTTTAAGACCATAGCACCAGTTTCACTATCAAGAGCGCCAGTAGGTTCATCGCACAATAAAATCTTAGGATTCTTCGCTAATGCTCTAGCGATTGAAACTCTTTGTTGCTCACCACCACTTAATTCACTAGGAAATTTATCTTTGTGATCTTCTAAGCCCACTTCATTAAGCATTTCGTTAACGGATAATGGGTTTTTCACGATTTCTTTAACTAATGAGACGTTTTCAAAGACTGTTAAAGTTGGGATGAGATTATATGATTGAAAAACAAATCCCACTGTGGAAGCACGATAATCCGCTAAAGAGTTATTATCTAATTTAGAAATATCTTTTCCTTGGACTAGTATTTGTCCACTTGTGGGACTATCTAGACCACCTAATAAGTTAAGCAATGTTGATTTCCCTGCACCACTTGGGCCAAGAATAATAATGAATTTTCCCTCTTCAATATTTAAATTAACGTTATCTAATGCCTTTTGTTCATGATCTCCGACTTTATAAACACGGCTGACATTCTTAAACTCAATTAAATCCATGTAATAAATTTCTCCCTCTACTAGTTATTACAAAGTAATATTAATTTTAGTTAGTCATGGCTAACCATACAAGTTAGTATTATATTCTTTTTGGAAGAAATGTAAAACAGATTATGAAAAAAATATAAAATGGATACCGCTTTTAAAGTTAGATGAACTTAAGGATGATTTGGTCTAATATCATCATTCCTTCATATGTCGCTAATAAAGTATCGTTCTCTAATGTTAAATAGCCTTGATTAATTAATGTTTTGATTTCATCAGATTTTTTAGATAAATCAACGCCATATTTATTTTTTATTAAAGATAAAGAAAGACCCGCTTTTACGCTTCTTAAGGTCAACATGATTTCGTATGTAGCAAGATCTTTTTTGGTGAGTTTTTCTTCTTCGACAATAAATTCACCGTTAAGATACTTATCTAAATTAATTGTGTTTTTGTAACGGGTATCGTCAATATATCCCGCTGCTCCGAGACCACAGCCATAATATTGTTCGTTTTTCCAATAAGTTAGATTATGTAAGGATTCATAATTAGATTTGCACCAGTTAGAAACCTCATAATGAATAAAGCCTTTTTCTTGTAGAAAATTATGCACTATATCGTAGTTTTTGCGCATTAAATCATCATCCATCTCTTTAAAACCTTGATTATATAAGACTGTATGAGGATGGATAGTTAAAGCGTAGCATGAAATATGTTTGATATTTAAAGAAGTGAGGTTTTCTAAATCTCTTTTTAAAAGAGTTTCACTACTATGTGGTAAACCAAGTATCAAATCAACATTGATGTTATCTATCTTATATTTATTAAGGGTGGCAATCACTCTTTTAACATCTTCATAGCTATGTTGACGGTTGATGGCTTTAAGGACTTTTTCATCTGTACTTTGGACACCTAAAGAGATACGGTTAACGCCATATTTGCTTAATAATTTAATCTTTTCTTCACTTAGTGATTCAGGATTAGCTTCAAAAGTATACTCTTTTACACCTTTGGTGTATGGTTTAATCATTTCTAAAAGTTCTAGGAACAGATCATCTTCTAAAGCCGTTGGTGTACCACCACCGACATAGATAGTTTTTAATTCCTCTATTTTATAAGAATCTATTTCTTGTTTAAGCGCTTTTAAGTATTTAGCGGCGAACATACGAAAATACTGCAACTTAGCAAAGTCGCAGTAATCGCATATAGTTTCGCAAAATGGAATATGAATGTATAAAGAGGATGGTTTATTCATCTTCCTTGTAATCGCTAATTTGTTTAGCGGCTTCTGGATCGTCAACATCCTGAAGAACACGTTTCATTTCATCTTGAAGAATTTCTTCATCAGATGGTTTGTCTTCTTTGAGTTTTGGACGTAAAAAACGATAAAGGATATACGCTAATAAGGCAATAACTGCTGTAACAGCGATAACGATAATGAGAATTAATACTGATTGTGGCATTGATTTTTACCTCTACTCTCTTTCAACAGGAATGTAAACATATTTATTTTTAATCTTTTCTTTGCGATAGTAAAGAAGTTCTGCTAAATGATCCATCGATGTACGCGCTGTTTCATAGGCGCAGCGGAGGCTCTTTTTATATTGCGCGATGGTATATTTCTTACCTTTGGTGCAATGTCTAGCGTAGAACTTGGCTTCGCCTTTTTTAAGTTCAGGGTCTCTTTCTAAGAGATCTTGTTCTAAAAGAACAGCTTGTTTTTCATCTAAGGCCACTGGGATATAAGCGACAGCAAGTTCTTCTTGGACATAAGTTACTTTTACTGTCTTTTTCTTTGGGGCTTCTGGCATCACCACTTCACGTGGTTCTTCTTGCTTTTCAACTTCTTGAACTGGAGCAGGTGCTGGTTGAGGAGCTGGTTGCTCGACTGGTTCTTCTTCTTGCTCTTCAGCAAAGAGATCCACTGTTTCCACTCTAGTTGGTTCTGGAATTTCGACTTCTTGGATTGGTTTATCTTCATCAACTTGATAGAAGTCAGCGCGCATTTCAGAAACTTTTGCATTAGCAATATCATCTAAGAATGTATCGCAGAATTTACTTAAATATTTAAAAGCGTAATCCACAAAGTATGTTACGTCAGCAGTCTTTTGGACTTCCACGTAAATACGAGCCGCTTCTTCTTTTGGTAAGAGTAAAAGCTTTTCAATTGGAAGAGCAACGACTGTGTCTCCATAAGCTTCGTGAGCTAAAACAGCTTTAGCCATTAAGATAGCCATTTCTTCTGAGTAAGAAGCGAATGGTTTAACAAAGTTAATATAGAAGAAAGTAATGATTGCTTTTAAAGATGTTGGCAATGTAGAAGAATTGATGAAAGTGAATAGACTGTTCATCATTGGTCCAATAAGGTTCACAGGGGCAGAAGTATAAACGCGGTCAATTAAAACGCGGTTTTCTGGATTTCTATCTTCACTAGTGCGATAGAAAGTCACTAATTCTTCTGTGCCTAAGATTTTAGCGTATAATTCAGCGAGGAAGTCTTCATCGATTTTGTTGACGTATGCTGTCTTAATGTAGTTTAAAGCGTTAGGATAATTCACTAATAGCATATTTGTTGGAATTGCGCTTACTACTTCATTACGCATGACGCTATCAATAAAGTCATCGCCTACGTGTAATTGTTCAAATTCATTTAAGATGTTGAGTACCTCTTTTTTAAAGGTATAATCAACATTCTTCGCTTGCTTAGTGTTAGGCGCGAGCATCATGATTTCGCGGTTCACTCTAAGAAGTTTTGCTTCTAAGTTATTAACTAAGCTATTGATGGCTGGACAGCCACAGAACAAGAGCATGTTCTTTTCAATAGTTCTGATTGATAAATAATGATAAAAGTTGGAGCGATATGAAAGAATGTTGCTCCAAAATGGATCGACTGAAGAGACTTTAAGTTCGCGACCAACTTCTAATTTGGTGGCGTATTTGTCTTCAGTAAAACGCATCGCATAATCATTGCCTGCCATATAAAAGTACCTCTTTATACCTTTATCTTACAGGAAGTGATTTTTATTGTAAATAATTTATTCTAAAAAACTACTAATTTTAAACTAGTTATCTTCTTCTTCGTCGATGGAAAGAATGCTCATGAATGCTTCTTGTGGGACTTCAACAGAGCCGACTTTCTTCATTCTCTTCTTGCCTTCTTTTTGCTTTTCGAGAAGTTTCTTCTTACGAGAGATGTCACCACCATAGCACTTTGCTAAAACGTCTTTTCTAACTGCTTTAACATCGCATCTAGCAATGACCTTGCCACCAATTGCGGCCTGGATTGGAATCTCGAATTGTTGACGAGGAATAACGGTTTTAATCTTACGGATAATACCTAAACCACGATGATAACCGTCTGGGCGATAAATAATGCTGCTAAGAGCATCCACTACTTGGCCGTTAAGTAAAATATCAAGTTTCACTAAATCCGCGCGCTTATAATCGCTGAAATCATAGTCAAATGAAGCATAGCCTTTTGTGTAGCTTTTGAGTTTATCAAAGAAGTTATAAACGATTTCACTTAATGGTAGTTCATAGGTTAAGACCATACGTGTATCATCGAAGTAATCTAGGTTTTCATAGATACCTCTTCTTTCACGACATAATTCCATGATTGGACCAATATACTCTTTAGGAGTCATGATATTTGCCCTAATATATGGTTCTTCAATAAATGAGATCTTACTAGCGTCAGGAAGTTTGCTAGGGTTATCAAGATTGATAACTTCACCATCAGTCATATGGACTTTATAAATAACGGATGGCGCGGTTAAGATTAAATCGAGATTATATTCTCTTTCTAATCTTTCTTGGACGACATCCATGTGTAATAAGCCTAAGAAACCACATCTAAAGCCAAAGCCTAAGGCTTTGCTTATTTCAGCGACAAACTGTAAGGAAGCATCGTTAAGCGTTAACTTTTCTAATGCATCTTTTAAAGCTTGATAATCATCACTATCGACTGGGTAAAGACCACAGTAAACCATTGGGTTCATAATACGATAGCCTGGTAAAGCTTCTTTAGCGGGATTATCCACGGAAGTGACTGTGTCACCAGGATGGACATCTTTAATATCTTTAATCTGCGCGGCAATATAACCAACTTGCCCCGCTTCTAAAACATCAGTTTTGACTTCTTTAGGTGTTCTGATACCAAGTTCAATAACTTGATATTCTTTATTAGCCTGCATTAAGCGAATCTTATCACCGACTTTAACAGAACCATCTTTGATTCTCACTAAAACAATGACACCACGATATGGGTCATAGTAGCTATCAAAGATTAAAGCCTTTAAAGGAGCGTTTAAATCGCCATGAGGAGCAGGAACACCTTTTACTATGGCTTCTAATAATTCGTGAACGTGCAAGCCAGTTTTAGCACTGACTTCAATAGCCTCATCACAAGGAATACCAATCTTCTTTTCGATTTCTTGTTTAGCCATATCAACGTTAGCGGATGGTAAATCAACTTTGTTGATAACTGGTAAGATTTCTAAGTCGTTATCGACTGCGAGATAGGCATTAGCGAGCGTTTGCGCTTCTACACCTTGTGTCGCATCCACCACTAAAAGCGCACCTTCGCAAGCGGCCAAGGAACGTGATACTTCATAAGTGAAGTCGACATGTCCGGGAGTGTCGATAAGATTGAAAATATATTCTTCACCATCATCGGCTTTATATGACAAAGTCACAGCGTTTAACTTAATGGTTATGCCTCTTTCTCTTTCTAAGTCCATAGAGTCGAGAATTTGGTCTTTCATTTCTCTAAGTTCGACTGCGCCAGTCAATTCTAAAATACGATCCGCTAAAGTGGATTTGCCGTGATCAATATGAGCGATGATTGAGAAGTTCCTGATTTTTTTCTGTGAAAAGTCCATAATTTTATATTTAATATGTTGAGGATGAGCTCATAGAGCTACTAGATATTGGATTTAGCGTTGTGATTATTGGCATACTAAGGAATGTTAATGTTGGAAGGACAAGGAGCACAAGAGCGACCACTATTAGTAAAATGATGAACCATTTTTTACCTTCACGATGCGCTAATGTCGCAGCG
>CACZNF010000008.1 GCA_902782395.1 uncultured Erysipelotrichaceae bacterium
CATTTCATTGATAGCTTGCTTACCATCAATTTGCGCATTTTTAGTAATGTGTTCCGCTTTAATTTCAGCATCACGAATGATTTTTTTAGATGTGTTTTTGGCAATATTGTTTCTAACAAATGGAATTAAGAAAGCAACTGCGGCACCCGCAACTAAACAAAGAACACCAATAAGAATTCCAGCCCATAATGGAATTTGTGGCATAATTTAGTTTCCTTTCTATTATAGAAATAAGTTAGTCTACAAGTAGACTTTACCTAAAATGCTCCCCTATAAAGGATAGAGATATACATTTTTTATAACTAACAGGTAAAACCCGATAATAAAGTTCTCAGATGAGAATATATAGGTAAGTATCTTTCGAGGATACAAAATTATTATAGTCTCGCAAATAAATAATGTCATTATTTTTTGTAATTGCAAAACCAAAGCTCGTGATATAATAAAACCACAAGAACGAATCCTCAAATCACAAAAAGAACCAAAAGAAACCTTAGTTCTTTAAGTTGTTTCATTGCACATCACCTCCTTTCACTAGGTCGTGATTAGAGGTATTCGTTCCGAGTTTTAACGTCTTGTCTTTGACGAATTATTGCATAGTTAAAACGGCACTAATAGCGCTTAAAGATTTAATAAAGTATTTATAATTATTCGGCGACAACGCCTGTTTTGATTTTTTCTAAGAGTTCGTTAGCGACATCTTCATTTTCTTTGATGTACGCTTTAGCGGAATCACGGCCTTGAGCAATTTTTTGACCGTTATATTCAAACCAGGAACCGGCTTTCTTAATTAAGCCCATTTCCACTGCTCTATCAAGGATTTCGCCTTCTTTAGAAATGCCTTGTCCGTAGATAATATCAATTTCGCATTGTTTGAATGGCGCGCTGACTTTGTTTTTAACAATCTTAACGCGGCATGTGTTACCGATGATATCAGAGCCTTGTTTGATCGCTTCAGTACGACGAATATCAATACGAACAGAAGCATAGAATTTCAAAGCACGACCACCAGAAGTTGTTTCAGGATTACCATACATCACGCCAACCTTTTCACGTAATTGGTTAATGAAGATAACTGCGCATTCTTTCTTATTAAGAACACCAGCGATTTTACGCATTGCTTTAGACATTAATCTAGCTTGTAAACCGACTGAGCTATCACCCATTTCCCCGTCTAATTCCGCTTGTGGGACTAAGGCGGCAACACTATCAACAACAATTAAGTTAATGGAACCAGAACCAGCGAGCATCTCGACGATTTCTAATGCTTGTTCACCATTGTCTGGTTGGGAAAGGATTAATTCATTAATATCAACCCCTAAGTTTTTAGCGTAGAGTGGATCAATTGCGTGTTCAGCGTCAATAAAGGCCGCACGACCACCTTGCTTTTGGCATTCAGCGATGGCGTGCAACGCTAATGTGGTTTTACCACTACTTTCAGGTCCAAAGATTTCGATGATTCTACCTTTTGGATAGCCACCAACACCAATAGCTTGGTCAATGAGTAATGAACCTGTTGGAATTGCATCAACATCAACTGTTTCTCTATCGCCTAAACGCATGACAGCGCCTTTGCCATAGAGCTTTTCAATTTGTTTCAACGTCTCGTCTAACGTATCGTTTTTTAAGTTCTCTTTTTCTTTTGCCATATGAGATCTCCTTCTACTAATTAATAGGGGTACTTTTTGAATTTTTTCCTAAATTATCATTATTTTTTTAAAGCGTTTTCCAGTAGCGTAAACGCTAAATTTATTGCCTTTTCTTGTATTTTATTACGGTCTCCCTCTAATTGATAGGGAAACGCTTCAACTTTTGTGGGTGTCGCTAAACCGATATAAACTTCGCCGACTGGTTTATTTTCCATGGCGCTTGGACCAGCATTGCCAGTGAAGGAAATGCAGTAATCAACATTGAGTTTCTTTCTACCAAGTTCCGCCATTTGGATAGCAATTTCTTTACTAACCACTCCAAATTCATCAACGAGTTCTTGTTTGATTCCTAATAAAGCCACCTTTTCTTCTGTTGCGTAAGTAACTAGGCCACCTTTATAAAACTTAGAAGCTCCTGCTACAGCGGTAATCTCTCTAGCAAATAAACCACCAGTAAATGATTCAACTGAACCAAGAGTGACGCCCTTTTCACGGAACAAAGAATTGATGTCTTGGGAATTCATTTTATTTTCCTTCTTTGAAGACGTGTTTATTTTGTACGACATAGATGACGCCTGAAATGAAGGAAGCGGCTGTTGCTAAGTAGACTAAGAAGTCCGCAATGTGTAAGCCAGCTGGCCAAGAGGCATCAAAATATCTAAATGGGAAACCATTGAGAAGAACTGCACCAATGGCCACCATTTCTAAAACTGTTTTTAATTTGCCAAAGATGTTCGCTGCAATAACTGTGCCTTTGCTCGCAGCGATAAATCTTAAAGCATCCACAACAATGTCACGTGCCACTAAGATGATGACACACCAAACATTGAAAGAAATAACACTTTCTCCGTTAGGGACATAACGTGCAAAAACCGCAGGAGCGGCTAAGAAGATAACAAGTGAGTTAACTAATAATTTGTCCGCTACTGGATCAAGGAATTTGCCTAAATCAGTGACTTGATTATTTTTTCTTGCAAGGTAACCATCAAGATGGTCTGTATAGCTCGCAATCACGAAGAAAACAAATAAGATTAAGAAGACTAAATTGATACCCGTGTTGCCTAATTCAAATGTTTGCCAGCCATTAATCGCATTAATAATATTTAACACGAATAAGCTAATAATCATGAGGACAATCATGACGATTCTAGTGAATGTAATTTTTGTTGGTAAATTCATTTTGTCTCCTTAGTGAGTATCCGGTCCTATAAGCCATGTTCTGTTTTGACAACCATTTATCTAGGCAATGCCTACAAGGATTAATTCAGTTCTCTTTCCTTGTCTCCCCTACCAAATTTGGGTTTCTCGCTTGTGGGGTTTACCGCGTTCCACTTTATTGTTTCCAATAAACTTCGTCACTGTGGCACTTTCAGGGATTCGACCATGGTTTCCTTTAGGTATCCTCCCGCCGTTACGTACTCCTACGTACCTAGCGTTATTTTTTCCGCTAGCGCAATCACTACGAGCATCACAGCTCGTGCGAGCATGGACTTTCCTCTACCGAAGCAGCGATTGTCCAGACCGGAATTTTAGATGTTATTTGATTGTGTCAGGATTGAATCCATGGTTCCAAAGGAATTTCTCTAGAGCATTGATCTTTCTGACTAACTCGATATTGTCTGTGGTGACATTATCACTGGATTTAATATTGGTGAAGCGAGCTTTGTATCTTTCTAGTTCAACTTCGATATTTCTTTTTTCACTCTCCAGAACTTTGTTCTTTTGCTTAAGTGTTTCGTATTCATTAACAGGAATGACGACACTTGCTTCCACGAGCTTATAATCTTGAATAACCATATCTAAGAAGCGATCTACTTCCTCAGCATCATAAGCGTTCTTATGGGTAATGGGGAATGTATGATTCAAGATTGTTTGAGAGTTAAGAAAAAGCTTTACTGCCATATTTGCTCCATTTCTTATATAATATAAGAGATAATTTTATAATTCAATCTTTTCTCTTTTGAAAAAAGAGGAAATGTTGTATACTATCAAAGAAATTTATATGAAGAAATTCGAAAAGTTATTAAAAGGTCATAAATCACTAGTGTTCCTAGACTTCGAAGGCACACAATTCTCTCATGAGATGATTGCTATCGGCGCTTTACACGTGGTAATTGATCGTCATGGCTATATTAAAAAAGCTAAAAAGCCATTTAGAGCATATGTCAAAGCACACAATAGAGTGGGCAAGATCGTGACCGATTTAACTGGTATCACCGAAGATATGCTCAAACAACAAGGTGTGAGTTTTTACACCGCGATGAGTGAACTTAAGAAATACTGCGGTATGTCTTTTAAGAAATCCTCATTTATTACCTTTGGTAATCATGATATGAAGATTTTATCTTCCTCTATTTCTTATAGTTTTGATTTCCCAAAAGAAATCGTCCAATGCATTCAACAAAACTATATCGACTTCAGCGCTTTTATCTCTGAATTCATGAGAGATGATAAGGGCAATCCATTATCTTTAATTAGATACTGCGATGCTTTTGGTGTAAAGCAAGCTGGTCCTGCTCATGATCCAGCAGTCGATGCCGAAAACCTCGCGTGGTTATATGACGCCACAATGAGAAAGAGTTCATTACTCGTTGAAGAATATAAGAAAGTTTTAAAAACATTTAATCATTTCCCTGTTCCTGTTGCTAATACCATGAAGAAATTAGCGAACAATGAGAACGTTACATATCAAGAATTCGAAGAAGAGATTAAAAAGTATATTGAATAATGAGATATCCAAACGGTAAGACATATCAAAAGAAGGAAAACTTAGAACAGAATAAATCATCTGCTCATAGAACCCTTTTGAGCGCTGCAAACCGTGGTATGTCATTAGAGGAAGATATCAATCTTTCTAATGATTTTTATCGTGATTCTGGTATTGCCTTAATTAATAAAAGACCAACACCAATTAATATTGTGAAGGTTGACTACTCTAGAGGCGCGAGAATTACTGATGCCTATTTTGAAAAGCAATCAACGACAGACTATAACGGTGTTTATAAAGGTAGATATATCGACTTTGAAGCCAAGAACACTAAATCCACTACTTCATTCCCATTAAGTAATATTAGCGAGCACCAAATTGTTCATTTAAAGAATGTCCTTAAACATGGAGGCATTGCTTTCTTTATTATCTCTTTCCAAATGAAAGACGAGATTTATTTATTAGATGCTTCTTTTGTGATTGATTTCTATGAGCATGGAAAAAGAAAATCCATTCCTTATGAAGTGTTTACTAAAGAAGGTATTTTAATTAAACAAGACTATTCGCCAAGACTGCATTATCTTGACGCTGTTGACGCTTTATACTTTAAGTAATTACTTGCGTTTATTAGTGCACATGTCGCTTATTTTGCAGTTTTCACACTGTGGATTTCGTGCAGTGCAGAAATAGCGGCCAAAATGAATTAATTGGTGATGTGACTTAATCCATCTTTCTTCTGGGATAAGTTTTTTAAGTTTTCTTTCAACATCAATTGGCTCATCCTCTTTCTTAGCAAGGTTAAGCCTTTTACTAATCCTTAATATATGCGTATCTACAGGTAAATCTGGGATTTGGAATATTTCCGCACGAATGACACCAGCGGTTTTATTGCCCACTCCTGGAAGAGTCATTAATTCATCTTTATTTGAAGGTACTTTACCGTTAAATCTTTCTAACAAATCTTTAACAATACCTTTTAAGTTTTTAGCTTTATTTTTATATAAGCCGATTGGTTTAAGTATTTCTTCAATATCCTCTAAAGGAGCGTTATTTAAATCTTCTAAAGAAGGATACTTATTAAAGAGTATTGGTGTGACCGCATTAACTGACTTATCAGTTGTTTGAGCGGACAGCATCACTGCGATAACTAGCTCATAATCTTTGGAATAAAAAAGTTCACATCTTGCGGATGGGAACATTTCATCTAAATAGTTAAGTAATGGGGAGATATTAGTCTTCATCATCCTCATCAAGCCATGGGGTTTTAGCGATACGAATAGTTTCTTCTAAGTTTTTGGTCCAATCATCATCGATTGATGTTTTACCTTCCGCTTCAAGATCATCTCTTTTTGCCCATGTTAATAAAATTCTATCAACGGATTTAATAGATTTCTTACCTTGGTTAATCGCTTCTTTTAAAGCGTCAATAATGACTTCGTCAGTATATCCCATAGAAACCCATTCTCTAATTGTACTTACTTCAGTTGGAGACAAGGAACGACCTAATTCATTTTGAAACTTTTCAAAGATATTACTCAACTGATTGGAAATTGTTTCACTATTCTTGGCTTCGTTTTCTTTGGAAACACTGATTTGGAACTCACGGTAAAGTTTCTCTTTAAGAGGATTTAGAGATGTCACAGTTTTTCCATTAACTGTCGTGTATTCCATTAAACCACGTGTTAATAAATCAGCAAGTAATCTATCGATTTCTTTGATGTCTAAAGACATCTTTAATGATAAAAGATCCGCGGTCACAAACTGATCACCATGTTCAATTAAGTGATCAATCATCATGATGATCGCTAATTGGTTTTCACTAATTTTAAGTTTTTTATAGTTTTCTAAAAGAAGAAAACGGAAATCGATTGCTTCACTAATCATGCTATTACTTTATCACACCCACTAGGTTTGCTATATCAAATTCTTGAAAAATTCTTTCTTTTTCTTTTTGATCCACGACTTTGTCGTCAATCTTTGCTAATTCACTTCTGATTTTCGCATCAGTAGTGTTTTTTAATAAATGGAAATTATCATGCATGGCTTTTAATAATGATTCTTCGATATCTAAGTTATGCATGAGATGGAATCTAATGGCCCTTAAGATTCTTAATGGATCTTCTTTTAATCTAGTTTCAGGATCGCCCACCGCTCTTAAGATGTGATTCTTTAAGTCTTCTTGACCATTCGCATAGTCAATAACCTTTAAATCTTTATCCATATATAAAGCGTTAACGGTAAAGTCTCTCCTAGAGAAGTCATCCTTTAAATCTTTAACGAATTCAATCTTACTAGGATGACGTCCATCTAAATAAGCCGATTCTTTTCTTAAAGTGGTTATATCAAACTTCACACCTTCTGGGCTTTTGAATTTTAAATAGCCAAAACGAATAAATGTCTTATCAATCTTTGGTAAGAATGAGGCAATCTCTTCTGGAGTGGCTTCACTTACACAGTCGACATCCGTTAATGGCTCACCTAAAAGATAGTCTCTAACGGTACCACCGACGAGATAAAGATTAAAGCCATGTGAATTAAACTTCTTGGCAAGTTCTTTAAAGATATAAATTTTGATTTCCATATAAATATATTCTACACGCATTGCGTGATACATACAGTCGAAAAAACCAGCACGGAGCTGGTTTATTCGCATTAGGCTACTTATTTAATTTGCCTTTAAGTGCTTTAGATAGTCTAAATGTCACTGAGCGAGATTCCGCAATCTTGATACGTGTGTGTTGTTTTGGATGTGTACCATCACGTGATTGACGGGTTTTTGGGGTGAAGACACCAAAGTTTGTAATGTTGACTTCTTGACCTTCGAGCAAAGCCTTCTCGATTAAGTCGAAGCATAAGTCAAGTGCATTTCTGGCGTCTTTCTTGGAAAGATGACCCTCGTCTGCGACGATTTGGACTAAATCTCTTTTGTTGAACTTCTTCACGATTAAAAACTCCCTTTTAATTAATCTGAATTTGCTTATGTGATTTAGCAACCTTTATTATAGTATATGTTGCGAATTTTACAAGGATATTTTTGCGAATTTATTAGATTTAGTCACGAGATTGTTGCGCTCTCTTCTTTAAAACGATACGAATTGGGGTGCCGTCAAAGTTGAAAGTATCCCTCAATCTGTTCTCAATATATCTTTGATATGAGAAGTGCATGAACTGTGGATCGTTAACGAAAAGAACGATTGTTGGAGGGGCAGAACTAACTTGAGAAGAATACAAAATTTTTAGACGTCCTCCGTTAAAATTTGGTGCCTGATTCATGATTTGTGCATCTTGCATAACTTCATTTAAGAGGCTTGTTTTGATGCGAGTATAGTAGGCTGCATGCACAGTGTCTAATGTTTCAAATAAGGTGTCTAATCTTTGCTTTTTAAGAGCGGAGACAAAGACAACAGGAGCGTAGTCTAAGAACTTATACTCTTCACGAATAATCTTCACATAATCGGACATGGTATTTGTTTGCTTGTCAACAAGGTCCCATTTATTAACCACGATGATAATGGCTTTATGTAAATCGGTAGCGTATTGAATAACGTGTTTATCTTGTTCGGTAATACCTTCTTTACCATCAAGGACAAGTAAAACAATTTCGCTTCTTTCAATAGCTTTAAGCGCTCTAATGGCAGAATATTTATCAATGGATTCGTAAATCTTACCGCGTTTCTTTAAACCAGCGGTATCGATAACTAAATAGTTTTTACCATTTCTATTAAATGGTGTATCAATAGAGTCTCTAGTGGTACCAGAGATATTACTAACAATGACTCTATCTTGATTCAAGATAGCGTTAGTTAAAGATGATTTACCAACATTTGGTCTGCCGACCACACAGAAGGTGACTTTATCTTCTTCAAGTTCTTCTTTGTTTTCTGGTAAGTATTTAACAATTTCGTTAAGGATATCACCAATACCAATACCATGTGCCCCACTAACAACATGTGGTTCACCAAGGCCTAAGCCATAGAACTCTTGGGCATCCGCCATATGGGAGCCTTCATCAATTTTATTAACAGCTAAAATAATAGGCTTATTCACTTTTCTAAGAATGTTTGTCACCACTCTATCATCAGTGGTAATTCCGAGCTTACCATCGACCACAAACACGATCACGTCTGCCTCATTTATAGCAATTTCAGCTTGCATACGGATTTGTTCTTGGAATGGTCTATTAACGATTTCGATACCACCTGTATCAATTAAAGAGAAGTGACGACCGAGCCATTCACATTGCCCGTAAAGTCTATCACGTGTAATACCCATTTCATCATCAACAATCGCATGACGTTCACCGATCATACGGTTAAAAATCGTTGATTTACCAACGTTAGGCGAGCCAACAATTGCGACAATACCTTGTGCCATTACTTCTTCTCCGCTAATTTCTTATCAATAATCTTATTAACTTCAGCGACAACTTCGTCGATAGTTAAATCAGATGTGTCTAAATGAATCGCATCTGGCGCTGGTTTAAGAGGGGCAAATGCACGATGGGAATCAATGTAGTCTCTCTTTTCCACGTCTGCGACAATATCTTCATAGGTACATGCAATACCTTTTTCTTGGTTTTCTTTGTAGCGGCGTTCCGCTCTTTTTTCAACAGATGCTACTTGGAAGATCTTTACTTCTGCGTTTGGTAAAACATATGTACCAATATCACGTCCATCCATAATAACAGAATCTTTTTCTGCCATCTTTCTTTGGAGTTCCACTAAAGCAAGTCGAATGTCTTTATAGGAAGCAATATAAGAAACGTTACCTGAAACATCAGTACCTCTAATTGGTTTACTGACATCGATGCCATTGCATAAAACAACATAACCTGGTTTGAGTTCAATGTTTACTTCAGGAATTAATGCTACACAAGCCTTTTCATCTTGGCAGTTCACTCCTTTTTGTAAGCAATACCAAGTAAACGCACGATACATAGCACCTGTATCAATATAGGTGAAACCTCTCATGAGTGCGACTTGTTTAGCGATGGTAGATTTTCCTGCAGCAGCAGGACCGTCAATAGCAACAGCGACTTTCATCTTATTGTCCTCCAAAGGCATATATAGCAAAAATAATAATTCCCGCGATTAAACAAAGACCCACTAGAACAATGCTCATAGCAATAATAAACTTCTTAGTCCAAATACGTTTTGGTTCTTCAACAGGAGTTTCTTCAACTTTACCGAGCACTTCTTCTAATGGAAGAGTGGATGTCGTATTCATCTTATCAGAAACGATAGAATTATCGCGATATTTAACGGAATCTGGTTCGTTATTAATCGACTTAAACTCGTTTAATGACTGACGATACTTTTTATATTTTTCTAATCTTGTTTCACTCATAATTAGTCCAACATATTTATTCTAATTTAATTAGAATGCTTTTTGAACAAAAAATGACTTTTTTATCAATTTAGTCCCAAGTTATTGAAAATACCCCCTCTTTAAGACTATAATCATTTTATATAACCCAAGGAGGCATTACTCATGGCTAAAAAAAGAGTAAAAATTGATGCAGCTTCATGCATTATGTGCGGCGCTTGTGTTGGCTCCTACCCAGATGATTTCAAATTCTCTGATGAAGGTCCAGCA
>CACZNF010000009.1 GCA_902782395.1 uncultured Erysipelotrichaceae bacterium
AATCATCGCTACTGTATAAAAGAAGACTGGTAAGAATACCGCGGCTATTTGCACTTGCGCTAATGCGCGGTCCATATAGGCAATATGAGGCATATATGTTCTTACAGTTGTGCCTTTAACTTCCATGCCTTTCTTTTCAAGTCTCGCGGTAATTCTATCTACCGCATCATCTAACTTCACACCCTGTTTATTTTTAACTAAAACTTGGTTAGACCAGTGACTAACAAAATGGTCGTCTGCAAGAGCTTCAACGATATCTGGAATGGTAATACCTGTAACTGCGACAGCTTTATCGTAATATTCTTTATAAATAGTATCTCCACTTTCAATACGGTCATGGACCATTTTCGCTAATACTGTTAAGCCTTTAGATAATTCCACTTCACTAGCGTAGATATAACCAAAGTCATGATTATCTGACCAAATATAGTTATTCGCTCTTGGATAAATACCTTCTGGAGTTTCTACAATCTCAGCGATATAGAAATTCGCATACATATTTAAAAAGCCTAATTCCACGACATCACCGAGTTTAAAGTTATTGTTTTTAGCGAACTTTCGACAGACAGAAATATTCGCAGCGACATCTACTTCTTTACCGCGGAAGTTAATGGCCTTTTTAACATATGGGGTACTTTCTAAAACATATCTTTTGAATATTTGATTTTTAAATTCACTCTTCGGATCATCGTCATATGAAAAGACTCTCGCTACAAGTGTTCTATCTGGTTTTTTAAGATAACAGTCCACAGTTAATCTAGAATCATATTTATCAATAACATCTGTTAATTCATTAAGACAGTCTAGGTTTTCTCTTCTAACAAACTGTGTGGATACAAGTTCATCCATATCTTGATACTCAGTCACATAGTTAACGTAATTGTTTTTAGTGTTCACGATAGATGAACCAAAACAACACAAAAGAGCGACCGAAAGCATGCTCACGAAAACCATGGAAAAGAATAATCCAAGGAAGCGTTTAAAAAACGGCCGTAGCATGGTTTTAATCATTACCACTCAACCTCTTCTGCTTTAACGATGTGTTCGTTTATTTCATCAGAAATGACTTTACCGTTTTTCATGGTGATAATACGGTTAGCCATTTGCGCTATTTCTCTAGTGTGTGTTACTAAGACAATAGTTTTACCTTCGTTATGGATATCTTCTAATAACTTTAATACCGCTTTACCTGAAACATCATCTAAAGCGCCTGTTGGTTCATCACATAAAAGAATATTGCTGTCCTTATTAAGCGCTCTAGCGATGGCCACTCTTTGTTGTTGACCACCAGAAAGTTGTCTTGGGAATTTATCTTTCTTATCTAATAAGCCCACTCTATCTAAAAGAGATAAAGCTCTTTCTTTATTTCTACTACCTGGAGAAAGGGTGACGTTTTGATAAACAGTAACATCATTAATCAAATTAAAGAATTGATAGACAAATCCCACTTCATTACGACGGTATAAAGTTAATCCCTTATCGTTTAACTTAACGATATCACGGTCATTAACAATGATTTGGCCACTGTCGACTTTATCGATTGCCCCAATCATATTCAAAAGAGTGGATTTACCACTACCGGAGCCTCCTAATCTCACCAGAAAATCATGCTCATAGACAGTTACAGACACATCATTAAGCGCGTACATTAAACCTTCGCCTTCACCATATGTCTTAACAAGATTTTTAGCTTCAATTAATGGGACTCCCTTTTCCATAAATTTCTACCTCTTTTTAAAACTTTTTCTTCAAAGTTACTATGTTCTTTTTGTTTATGTAATCGTAAGCGTATTCGCTCATCAGTTTCTTAACTATCAGAATACCGAGGCCGCCTTCTTTCACTCTCGCTAACTCTTCTTGCCCGGTTAACGGCTTATTGTTAACGCTGAATGGATTGAACTGGATACCTCGATCAATAATCGTGATAACTAATTCGTTTTTATCTTGGTTAAAGAGCAATCTGATGAAGATATCATCTGTATAATCGGCATAACCATATTTCACAATGTTAGATAGCATTTCATCAGCGACGACATTGAGATTATTAATGAACATCTCTTCTAAATGCATCTTATGACCGAAATCATCAATCATTTGAATCATCTTAGATAAGTTCTCTTTAACACCTTTAAATCTTTGTTCTTCATAAAGGTAATTATCACCATGATATTTAATAGTGATATAGGTCATATCATCCGCTTGATCTTCACCATCAACGAATCTTTCAATATCATCTTTTAATGAGTGATGAAGTTCCACTAAGCAAGAGTATTCTTTATGGTTAAAGATATCGAGTAAGCGATCATCACCATAGAATAAACCATGTTTATTTCTCGCTTCGGTAATACCATCTGTATAAAGAGTTAAAGTATCACCATTATTTAATTGATAAACTTCATCCATCACAAAGACATCTTTAAGTGGACCTAGAACAAAGCCTGATTGACACTTTAAGAAATGATAGTGTTTATTTTGACCAACGACTGGAGGATTATGACCCGCATTAGCGAATCTCATTTCACCAGTTTTAGTGTTAATAATGGCAAAGAAACATGTCACAAACATATTTGAATCATTGCCTTTATTAATGGTCTTATTAACTTCTTTTAAGGTTTCCGCTGGGGATTTAGTAATGGAAACAATATTCTTAAAGCAAGTAATTGTTTTCATCATAAACATGGCCGCTGGAATACCTTTACCAGAGACGTCAGCGATCACTAAAGCAAAATGGTCATCATCAAGTTGGAAGTAATCATAGAAGTCACCACCGACTTGTTTCGCGGCTTTTAGTTCTGCTTGCACTTCAATATCTTTAGAAGTGACTAAACCAGTTGGTAATGTCGCTAATTGAATGTCTCTAGCGACATCTAATTCTGTTTTGGTCTTTTCTTGTTCAGTGTTAACACTGATTTCTTTAACTAATAACTTATATGTATGTACGGATATTTAAAGAATGAGAAATGATATAGATTAAAGTGAAGAGGGCCGCTCTTGGTAAGAAACTTAACGTTAAAGCGTCAACATAATGGTTTCTACCCGCTTCTAATTCACTATGTAATAGTTCATAACGTTCTTGAATACCAAAGACGTTCATATCCACTTCGTGAGTAACTGGATCAATCTTATAGCCTAATAAGCTTGGATCATATTCACCAACGAATAAAGAACCATATAGGCACACTAACATGAGCGATAAAGAAGTAATGAAGATGATTCTACCAACCTTAGGATTATAGTAATGGTTAGTAATCATGATACATAATGCCCAACCAATAAAAGCATTTCTTGGTAAAAGAATATTAAGGAAACCAATCGCTATCACAAATGAGAATGTGACGAAATACTTATATCCCGGTTTTCTAAGAAAAGATTTAAAACGGAACATATAAAGTATTGGTGAAAGCATAATTAGTATGCTTAATGGGAAAACGGTATGAATAATTGGTTTCATGTATGGGCTAGCATAAAATGCCCCTGTTAAATAACAAATCCAAATACCTAAAAGAAGGACACCACCAAAGGCGGTCGCTAAGCTCATCTGCTTATTAGCGTCAGCTTCGTTATCGTAATATGCTTCTAAATATTTATTTCTTTCTGCGGCTGTCATATTAGGCACCTATTTCTAAGTCGTTATATTTACGGAGTAAGATTTCTAATCTCTTCTTACAACCATTGAATCTCTTTTCATTATCTCTTTGATTGGTTAAGGTCCACCACACCATGTGGATATAGCACACTAAGGCAATCTTATCTTTAATAGCTTGGTCTTCGTTACCAAAGTATAAATTAATGATTCTGTTATATAGAGTCATAGAGAAAGCAGCAGATACGCCTAAGAATCTTTCATTGTTGCCTGGATCATCTTCTTCAAAGGCCACGTATGGAGCGCGTAAAGCCGCTAATTCGAAAATTGGGTGACCACGGGATAATGTATCCATATCAATTAAGAGGAAATCATCACCTTGAACCATGATGTTTTTGAAGTGGCAGTCACCATGCACAAATGTCATTCTATCTGGAATGCTTTCAATGAGATCTAAGCACTTTTGAGCATCTTTTTCTTCTAAGTAAGGTTTAATTTCTTTGACCTTTTGGAGATAGAACTTTTTAGCGTCTGGAATGATTGGATCATAACATTCAGTGGTATTAATCTTCTTGAGAAGTTTAACGTATTTATCTAATAAATCATTATATTGTTCTGGATATTTCACAAAGGCGTTCTTTAAAGACATACAGTCAAGCATTTCAAAACGCACACCAAACTTATCACCGACTTTGACGATATCAAAAGATATCGCTGTAGGAATACCAGCGACAAAGGCTTGTTTAGCGAGTTTTAATTCTCTTTCAATTTGATGTTCATCGCTTGTTCTTTTAAAGACTTTAACAATTGTGTCTTTATCTAATCTATAAACTGTGGAGAAGAAACCTTCACCGATGACTTCCGCACCTTTAACATCAATGACCTTTAAAGCTTTAGAAACATCCATGATGTTAATAAAGCCTGTCATGCTTAAGACATCATAGACTTCTAATGAAGCTTCCTTAATATGAACGTCATCATATTTTTGTTTAAGTTTAAGAATAATACGAAGGCCCGCACTGGAGACATAACGTAATTGGGAGAAATCTAAGTTTAATGTTTGGAATGATTGATGATCTGTGACTTCTTCAATTTCTTTCTCAACATCATCAGCGTTATAAGAATTGAGTTCTCCTTCAAAGAATAAAGAAAGGATATTGTTATCTAGTGTAAATTTCATATGGGTCTCCTTCTATGATTTTTTAACGTGCTTTTATTATAGCATACGTCATGCGCACAAAAGTGCCACAAAAAAAGGTGTTCTAGCACCACCTTTTTTCGGCCGCTTCATTATGAGAAAACTTTTTTCGGGTATGCGGCTATTTTTTCTTCTTCGGTAAAGGAAAGAAGAGGGAAAGTAATTTTTTAAGTTACACGAAAATGGGTAACTTAATTTTTAAAAAGAAAACTTGATACTCTCATTATAATACTTCTTTTGTTTTTATCTAGATATTTTTACGGAAAAAATACCGAATTGAACTAATATTGTCCTAGTATTCGATTGGCTTCGCTAATTATGGTACGACCAGCTTCGTAGTCTATAGTGTAGACGTTATAGTAGAACATTCCTTGGCGGCATACTCTATCTTGTTTTATGTAGTTAACAACATAGACAGTACGATAATTTCTACTTAAGCCAAAATACCAAGGTTTGGCTTCGTAGCTAATAAAGTCCGCAGTGTTATATAGGAAATACATTTCGTCTTGAGGAGGATACTCTGCGACTGTATCAAAATATGAATACTCGATATTTTCTAATGTGCCTAGTAACTGTGCTTGACTATCTATAAATATATCGTTTCCAAGGCGACCTCTTATTCTTTGTTCATCTTTTAAAGAATCGAGTAATTTATAAACGCTTTTATTTTCTTTAGTGTCGAGAAAATCTTCTTTCTCCACTTGTTCAGCGTAATCGTAGCGGTCTTCCACATATTTGAAAAAAGCCTTCGCTGATTCTTCTGAGATAGTGAAATAACTATATGAATCTAAAATATCTGAGCCATATTCATTGATGATAATTGAACCGTTTTCATAAAACCTCATTTGACTTGTTAAAGAACGGTCATAACCATAACGATAAATATCATAGGAAACGAATCTATCCATATCTTCTGGTTCAGTGAATCTCTTTTTAGCGTCTAGTTTCTTTAATTCATCCATGATATAGGAATCACCATCATTTAGCCATGTATTATAATGACGACCATTTTGAACGTAATAATGGCATTCATCGAGGTTTACAACGTCTTCTAAAATCTCTGAAAACGTCTTGCGTTTGAGTTTTTGTGTACAACCCGTTAACGCACTAATGGATATAGTAATAGCAGTAAATAACACTAATTTATTCATTTTCATATGGAATGCCTCTCATTTATTAGACCATAAATGGTTAGGAAACTGCTAATAATTAATTACGGTTCTTAAGAGGCGCGTACGCTGTATCGTACATCTCTTGGCCCATTTCACTAGGAATTTCATATTCTGCGATGAGGAAATGATACTTACCATCGACATAATCACCATAGACTTTAGTGACACCAGCAATAGTGAAGTTTTTGCCACCCTCTAAGATATAGCCATAGGAAGCATATTCATCGTTATATTCGATAGCAAATAAGGAATTTCTAATCGCATCATAATCAACGCTCTTATAGCCTTTAAATGTATGAGGGATAGTTTTAATTCTATCAATCATCGCTTGAGCGGTTGTTTTTCTTGTATCGGTATAGTTATGAGAAATATAGCCAGAAGCAACACGATATGGATGTGTGGTTTCCACGTCTAAATTACAGTAATCGCTTTCTCTTGCTAAATCCTTATCAGCGGTTTCTAAGAATGTATCTAAAGAACAATATCTTTCTTTAATATCTTCATAGTAATGACGTTCGCCTCTTTCAATTTTAGCGAGGTCTTCTTCCACAATTTCAAATAACTTATTCGTGGTTTCTTCACTGATTCTAAAGAAGTATTTAGCGTTTTTGTAAATCTTTGATGTTACTTCAGTGGAAAGGTAACCATTATCGTAGATTTTAATAATACCGTTTTCTTCAATAGGTCGACCAAAATCACCACAGGTGATAGTGATGTATCTATCTGTCTTTTTGAATTGGACTTCCATTAAGCGTCTTTCACCGGTAAATTCTCTACTATGGACAAATTTCACTATGGTTTCTTCTTCATCAAAGGAAGTAAGTTCATGACCAGTAAGATTGACTCTATGATAAGCGGATCTTTGTTCGTAATTTGGTTGCTCGATAGGTAAATACTCATCAAATGGGTAATACCACATCAATTCATAGGCTGAGACCGCTCGATCATCTTCATCAACGCTTTCACATCCAATTAAAGATAAAGAGGAAGCAAGGATAAATAATGGGATTAATAATTTCTTTAATTTCATAATTATTTATTCCCCCATTCATCGATTCTTTGTTTGGCAATTGAGGAAACCTTCTTAAAGAAAGCTTCACCATCACTTCTTTCTAAAGAATAAGAAACAGTGCACCAATAATAATTACCGTCGGAGTAATTCTTATAAAGTTGCATAATACTGAAACTTACATAATTGTACATATTGAAGTAGTAACAATTTCGATATCCATACATGAAAGGAGTACTTAAGTATTTAGGATTCTTTTCATGCTTGGTATTTTCCTTTTTAAGTTCAAGTTTAGCGATTTCGTCAAGCACTAAACCTTTGTTATCATCAACAACATAAGAGAATTTGATAAAACTATCGTCTCCATATTTACCAATATCGTATTTAAGTTTGTTCTCTGCATCACGTGTCGCGTTAATGGCCTTACAGTTTCTAACATAACCAGCAACTGTGCAGTCTTCTTCCGCTTGCTTTTTGACGTTAATATTTTGTTCTTCAACCTTTTTAAGTTCTTGTTCAGTTGTATCGAAAATGACCTTAACGTTTTCTAAAGCGATATTGAAATAATAATGATGGTCATTACAGTCATTTAAGAATAACGAACCATTATCATAGATGGTGAGATCCGCCATAACGTCATTAATCTTTTCGCCATAGCAAAGAGTGTATTTCACATATTCTTTGCTCTTTTCGATTGTTTCGTCTTTACTGATGAAATCAGCATAAGAAATAGCCATAATGCTATCACGAATCTTTAAATCATCGTCAAAGCAAGTGAGCTTATGATTAGACATCTTCACTTTTGGCCAAGCATCTTCTGCGTAACGGAGTACTTCATGAGGATGGTTAAGCCATTCAGGCATATCTTTTTTCTTCTTTTCTTCTTTGGAATTACAAGAAGTAGTAAGTATTGTAAATAACAATACAGGGAGTAATACTATTTTCTTTTTCATACAATGAAAATGCTAAAACAAAATATGCAAAAAGGCAACATATAATCAAAACATTTTTAAATAAAAGAAGCACCCCAGTTAAGAAGTGCTTCTTATTTAGCGAAATAGTAGGCTGAATTACTGTTTCGCGTTTTTCTTACGATATTGTTTTAGTATTTTGTTTTTATTGATAGCGCAGCATGCGCAGTCACCTGTTGGCAAGTTGTGAGCGCGCTTATAGATATAACGCCCAAGGAGAAACGAAATGAACGTTACGGAGGAGACACTAACAATGATAACCAATATCGTATTAAACATAGTTACTTAACTAACGCCTTAGCGTCCTTTCTTTTATTAACATAGTGAATGATGAAACCAGCAGCCACAGCAGCGGCAATCATCGCTAATGTTGTAGGAATAGCCCAAGCTAAGCTTTCTTTGGCAAACATGCTTAAGAAGCAGTAGATGAATGATGCACCAATATAGCTAGCGACAATCCAGAAGAGTAATGTCCATTTGAATTGACCCTTTGGTAATTCCGCTTTGGCGGTAGCAACAGCGGCAAAGCATGGGATTGTTAACATATTGAAAGCGATGAAAGCAATACAACCTTGCCATGTAATACCTGTTGCTTGAATCATGGCAACAGAAGCTTCAATACCTTCTTCGTCCGCTTCAATGGCTTCAACGAGTTCTGGATTAGCAGCCACGATAATCGCACCTAAAGCCATGAATGTGGCGATAACGTTTTCTTTGGCAATTAAACCAGTAATAGCGGCAACCGCGAAGACAAAGCCGAAAGCGGTTAATTGGCTACCGAAGCCCATTGGGGTGAATAAAGGTTGAATTAATGAACCAATGCCTTGGAGGATGGATCCTTCAAATGTACCTAAGTAAGCCCAGTTCCAACCGAAGTTAGATAAGAACCAAATGACAATGGTACTGGCTAAAATGATGGTGAAGGCTTTCTTAACGAAGTGTTTAGCCTTATCCCATAAGTGAATCATTAAGGCTTTGAATTGTGGCCAGTGGTAGGCTGGAAGTTCCATGATGAATGGAGCAGCATCGCCTCTCATTGTGGTCTTTCTCATAATGATTAAACATGTAATAGCGGCAATCATACCAACGACATACATGGAATAGGTAATAACATCAGCGTTACCGAAACCAAAGTGTTCAACAATACCACCGGAAATAGCCACTAAAATTGGAAGTTTAGCACCACAAGAGAAGAATGGAATAACTCTAATGGTAGCGGTCTTTTCTTTGTCATCCGCTAGGGTACGGGTATTAATCATCGCAGGAACAGAGCAACCAAAGCCCATAATCATTGGAATGAATGCACGACCTGATAAACCAAACTTACGGAAGATTCTATCTAAGATAAAGGCGACACGTGCCATATATCCGCTGTCTTCCATAATGGAGAAGAATAAGAATAAGAATAAGATTTGTGGTAAGAAGCCTAAGATAGCAAATAAGCCACTTAAGACACCATCACAGATAAAGCCTTGGAACCAAGCAGCGCTTTCTGGTAAGACACTTTCAAGTCCACCACCAACTGCTTCGATAATAGCCGAGAATGACATATCAAAGAAATTGAATAAGATGACACCTGGTGAGTTAATACCACCATCTGTCCAAATTAAGCCTTCATAGATTGTGCCTTCAAACGAAGGAGCAACATCTGAGAATAAACCACCTAAGAAGAATAAGTTTTCAGAGAATGTTAAGTGGAAGACTAAGAACAAGATAACCGCGAAGATTAATAAGCCCCACACCTTATGTGTTAAGACTCTATCGATACGGTCACTTCTTGTGCTATTGGCGTTTTTCTTTGCCTTCTTAGCTTCTTTTTCGTTTTTAGGTTCTTTAACTTCTTCCTTATGTTTTTTCAAAACGCTGGAATAGTTATTAGCGATATAGTTATATCTCTTATCAGCGATAATGGCTTCAATATCATCCCCAAAGACATCATTCTTGATGGTCTTTTTGAATTCTTCCACCATTTCTAAAAGGTCTTTATGATCTTTAACTTCTAATTCATCACCTTCAGCGAGTTTAATCGCGTGGAATAATGGATTAGCGACTTCTTTACCTTTAAAAGCAATTCTTAAATCACCAATAAGGTGTAATAAGTCTTGATCTTCAAGAACTGTTTGACCTTTTCTTTCTGTTTGACTTGCTTTATACGCAACTTGCATTAAGTCATCGAGGTTACTTTCTTTTAAAGCGGACACTTTAACAACAGGGACACCTAATCTCTTTGATAAAGTTTCTTCATCGATTTGATCACCCGCTTTATCGAGGACGTCAATCATGTTAAGAGCGACGACCACTGGAACATCGATTTCTAATAATTGAGTTGTTAAATATAAGTTTCTTTCTAAGTTTGTGGCATCAACGATGTTAATCACACAATCTGGTTTTTCATCGAGGATGTAGTTACGAGAGATGACTTCTTCGTTAGTGTATGGACTTAAGGAATAGATACCTGGTAAGTCAACAATCGCGATTGGTTCATCTAACTTCTTATAAGTACCGTCTTTCTTTTCAACGGTGACGCCTGGCCAGTTACCAACATGCGCGGTACTACCGGTTAAGGCATTGAATAATGTGGTTTTACCACAGTTTGGATTACCCGCTAAAGCAAAATGTTTCATATTACTTTGCGTCCTCCACTTCTAACACTACTAACTGAGCTTCAGTTTTTCTAAGTGTTAATTCGTATCCTCTGATTGTGACTTCAAGAGGATCACCTAATGGGGCTTTCTTTCTTAAATATACTGTCGCACCTGGGGTAACTCCCATGTCGAATAGTCTTCTACGAAGGCGTCCCTCACCTTCTACTTTCTTAATAAGGCCAGTCTCGCCTATACGGAATTGGTCTAGTGTTTTTAGCATAACTCCTACCTTTCTACGCTACTAGAATTTTGGAAGCAATTGAGCGATCGAGCGCAAGTCTGCCATCCTTAACGATGATAATAACTCCTCCGTTCATTGAAGAAACAACAGTAACTTTAGCGTTAACTAAAACACCTAAACTTTCTAAATGTTTTTTGTTTTTCTCATCAGCGAGCACTCTGATGATTGTGACTTCTTCATTAATTGGAGCAAGAGCTATTGGCATAAATTTACTTCCTTTCAGTTAGTTAGCACTAACATATTCCTCAAAAATAATAGTTAGTCTAAACTAACCACTATATTATATATTAAATATATTCCTTGTCAAATAATTCTATAAAAATAAAAGACGCCCTTGTCGGCAAACAGGGCGTCCCGGAGAAAGAACATTACTTGCTTTCTTTTTCTTTTTTGTCAGTGATGATCTTATTGCCGAAGTAGCCTAATAAGACACTCTTGAGGTCAATACCTAAGGTCTTATTGAGACCAGCGAAGATTTGATCACCGTGTTGTTGGATTTCAGAAACTAATTTAGCTTCATTGCCATCACCGTACATTGTGATGCCATCGATTTGCGCTAAGGCAGCAGCGATTGGTTCACTGTAGGCTCTGACTGTTTCTGGTAAGACGTTGCTTTCTAAGATTAATTTTAATTTAGCAGCATCGTTGTAGTGTTCCATAGCATCGGCTTTGGCTTTGATGGCATCAGCTTCCGCTTTACCTTTAGCTTCGATACCTTGGGCTTCCATTAAGGCCGCTTCTTTATTAGCATCAGCTTCGATACGAACGGCTGTAGCAGCTTGTTCACGAGCGGTCTTTTCAGCTTCCGCAGCGACTTTCTTAATTTCCGCTTTGCGTTGTGCTTCAACGAGTTCTGCTTCTGCCACTGTTTTTCTCTTGAAGAGTTCAGCTTCAGCAGCTTTTTCTGTGGCATACTTTTCAGCATCGGCTTTCTTGTTGATGGTAGCCGCTAATTTCTTTTCGGCTAATTCAACTTCTTTGTTACCAAGTTCGACTTCTCTTTCTCTCTTGGAGATTTCCGCATTGGTTGTGGCAATGTTGATTTCTTCTTGTCTCTTTTGTTCTTGAATACGATAAGCGGCATCAGCATTCGCTTTAGCGGTATCTGTTTTAATCTTTAATTCCGCTTCCTTTAAGGCGTATTCAGTGTTCTTTTGGACAATGACTGTCTTAGAGTTAACTTCTGCTTCATTAGCTTCTTGTGCGGCTTTTGCTCTAGCAATGCTGACATCTCTTTCAGCGTTTGCTTTAGCAATCGCAGCCTCTTTAGAAATTTGGGAGATGTTATCGATACCTAAGTTTTCAATAACGTTATTTCTATCAGAGAAGTTTTGGATATTGAAGTTCACTAGTTCAATACCTAGTTTACCCATATCCGGAATGACGTTTTCTTGCACCTTAGTGGCAACACCCTTTCTATCTTGGACGAGTTCGCGGATACCGACTGTACCAACGATTTCTCTCATGTTACCTTCAAGAACTTGTTTGACTTGTTCAATTAAGTCATCTTGGTTCATTAATGTTGCTTCGAACGCTCTTTCGAGTAATTCTGGATCACTGGAGATTTTTAAGTTAGCGACACCATCAACGTTAATGTTAATGAATTCGCGTGTTGGAATTGGTTCACGAGTCTTAATATCAACTTGGAACACTTTGAGTGATAAGCGGTCCTTTCTTTGTAAGAATGGGATTCTCCAACCCGCTTTTCCTCTTAAAATTTTTCTTTTGCCGAGACCGGAGACCATGATTGCTTCATCTGGTCTTGCCTTTGTGTAAGAGCAGGCGATGAAAATCACTGTTAAGATGACTAATACGACGCCTAATACAATTAATACCCACATAATACCTTCCTCCTTTGTGGTAACTTTTTTCGAGAAAGAGATTTGTGCCGAATATATCGGTAAATTCTCTTTTCAACATTATTGTACATATTTATACATTTTCTTACAATAAATATCGAAAAAATCGGATTAAGCTTTGCTTAAAAGTAATAAAAAATATAATAAGTAGCAAGGTTGTCTACTTAAAAGAACATCAGGGTCATAATTTATAGATAAAAAAGAAAAATCCCCGGTAGTTTTTTACCGAGGAATCTTAATCAATTCAATCGATTTCTCTGACCGCTTCCACGAACAAGTCCGTTAGTAGAGGATCAAACTGTGTACCTCGACCTTCTAGGATTATATTAATTGATTGTTCTTTAGAATAAGCTTTCTTATAAACACGGTCACTGATTAACGCATCATAGACATCTGCGAGAGACATAATACGCGCCTCTAAAGGTATTTCTTCACCTTTTAATCTATCTGGATAACCAGTACCATCATATCTTTCATGATGATATTTAGCGATGTTAAACGCCACATCACTATATTCTTTATTTTCTACAGAATAGATAGTCTTCTTAATGATATTTGCCCCATAATTAGCGTGCTTTTTAATAATCTCATATTCTTCAGGGCTTAATTTACCTGGTTTATTTAAAATAGTGTCTGGAATTTTAATCTTACCAATATCATGAAGAGGGGCCGCTAAAACGACATTACGGAAATAATCACCACTAATATCAGAGAACTTTTCATGTTTCTTCATTTTGCCAATTAATCGATACACGTAGTCACCGCTTCTCACAATATGACCACCTGTATCTTCATCTCTTTCTTCAACAACAGTGGCTAACGCCGCAACTGTACCTTTTTGAATCTTTTCAATCTTCATAGAGGTTGATATCTCTTTAGTGTTTCTCATACAAATAACACCATAAAGAAGCATAGCAATAACTAAGAATGTTAAAACGTTCATCATATCTAAACCAAAAGCGTGTGGTGATTTAAAGAAATAAGAGAAAGTTAAATATAATGCGGATTCAAATATCATGAAGATATACATTCTAAATGGTCTATCATCAGTGCTTAATGGTAATAAAGCAATGAAAGCCACGACACTTGTCGCAGGCATTTCATAGTTACTAGGAGCAACACTTAATAAAATCGAATAGGTCCAAAGAAGAGTTAACTGGCCATAGCATAAGAAAGAATTAAGATAGATACTCTTTTCTGGAATGACTTTGATAAAGGCAAAAGTAAAGATAAATGCACTACCTAAAAATAATATTAAGTAAGGGAGCCATGTATCTTCTTTACTAACAAGTAATGTAAACAACAAAAATAAAAGTCCCATAATGGTTGCCAAAAGGGACGTGATTTTTAAAATCCTACGGTTACGTCTCCACATGAGAGGGCGAATTAGTGCGTACTCTTCTTTGCTGACGCCACCACGTATAAAGAAATTAACAACCTTTTTTGTCATAGAACTCTTCTCCAATTCCACTAATAAAAGTAATGATGTATTTAGCTTATATGATGTTGGCCGTAATTATTGTAAAGGAAATATCAAAAAATAAAAACCCCGATAATTATTTATCGAGGAATT
>CACZNF010000010.1 GCA_902782395.1 uncultured Erysipelotrichaceae bacterium
AACTGCGTAATTTAAGCCTTCATCTAGAGTGAATCTTTCTTTGTTATAGTCAAGGGCGAGACCCATTTGCGCCCATTGTTCATGGATGTGACTAGCGTATTCATCTTTCCAAGACCAAGCCCACTTTAAAAACTCTTCACGTGTGATTTTTGTCACGTCTTTGCCCATGTTTCTGAGCTTTTCCATGACTTTAGCTTGGGTGGCAATACCAGCGTGATCCATGCCTGGAAGCCATAAAACATCATAGCCTTGCATCTTTTTATAACGGACGATAATGTCTTGGATGGTTGTGTCCCAAGTATGACCAATATGTAACTTACCAGTAACGTTTGGAGGAGGGATAACAATACTAAATGGTTTCTTAGAAATATCGCCACTTGTGAAGTATCCTTTTTCTTTCCAATTCTGGTATTTATCTTTCTCTACTTGTAAGTGATCGTAACGTTTATCTAACATAAACTTACCTCCATAAAAATAAAAACGCCCTATCTAAGGACGCTTACGCGTGGTACCACCTTAGTTCGTAGACATTTGGCCTACGCACTTCATTAACCTATTTTCGCTAGGTAACTATTCCTCCAAAGCGACCTTCATCTAAGCCTGCTGTCGAGCTTCCACCATCCTCGACTCTCTATGAGCGGTAATTAGATTACTCCTCTTCTTCAACGGACGTTAATTATTATACTAAACTAAAGGCTTTTCTCAATCCCTTTTTTCAAAAGGCCTAAGGTATTGGCTTTTAAAGCGGATGTGTAATAAACCTGTTCGTTAGTTAGTTCCATTTCTTTGAGATGCTTATTAAGCGCGGCTTTCTCTTTTTGATTAACCTTATCGCATTTAGTAATGACGACCGCAAATGGAATATTGTTTTCCTTCACGTAATCAATAATTTCAATGTCATCTTCATTAAGTTCTCTTCTGGCATCTAAAAGAATTAAAACAAGTTTTAAATCTTGGTTATCCGCGAAGTATGATTCCATCATCTCAGCGAATAACTTATCTAAATCAATACCACCTTTAGCGTAGCCATATCCAGGAGCGTCCACTAAGTAGAACTTACCATCTATATCATAATAATTTAATAGACGAGTATGGCCTGGTTTAGAACTAGTAAAGGCTAATTTCTTTCTTTGGGTTAAAGCATTGATTAAAGATGACTTTCCGACATTAGAACGCCCGACGATTAAAACCTCAGGTTTTTGCGCCTGAGGTCTTTCGTCTCTATTTGGGCAAGATTTGATAAATGTCGCGTTTAAAAAGTTGATCATCTCACAAAGCTTTCTTTAATTGCGTCTTCCACAGAAGACATATAGACGATTTGAAGTGTGTCTTTAACTTCCTTTGGAAGTTCATCAACATCTTTCTTGTTGTCTTTTGGAACGACAATTTTCTTAATACCACTTCTTAAGGCGGCTAAAGATTTTTCTCTTAAACCACCGATTGGTAAGGATTGTCCTCTTAAGGTCACTTCACCAGTCATAGCCACATCTGGAGAAACTGGACGTTTACTTAAGCAGGAAATAATTGCACATGTCATGGCCACGCCAGCGCTTGGACCATCTTTTGGTACTGCGCCTTCTGGAACGTGGATATGAATATCATTATTAGCGAAGAGTTCAGGATCGATTTTGAATTCTTCAGCGTTACTCTTGACATAGTCAAGGGCAATAGAAGCACTCTCCTTCATTACGTCGCCTAAATGACCGGTTAAGATGAGAGCACCTTTACCTTTGAAGTAATTAACTTCGATTGGTAAGATGTCACCACCGTATTCTGTATAAGCTAAGCCAGTAACCACACCGACTTGGGCTTCTTTTTCTTTTTGTGTGTCTTCGAAATATGGAACACCAAGATATTCTCTGACTTTTTCAGGAGTGACGAGTGTATGTTCGATACTTGGATCTTTGACATACGCTACAGCGACCTTTCTTAAGCAAGAAGCAATCTTTCTTTCGAGTTCACGGACACCCGCTTCACGTGTGTAAGAACGGATAATGAATCTCAAAGCGTCATCTTCGAAGGACACTTGTTCTTCTTTTAAACCGTTAAGAGCAATTTGCTTTTTCACTAAATGTTCTTTAGCGATATGCATCTTCTCAATTTCGGTATAAGAAGATAATTGAATGAGTTCAAGACGATCTCTTAATGGACCAGGAATATTGTCTAAATAGTTCGCGGTACAAATGAATAAGACATCGCTTAAATCATATGGTTCTTCAACGTAGTTATCGTTGAATTGGTTATTTTGTTCTGGGTCTAAGACTTCTAAAAGGGCACTAGCAGGGTCGCCTTTGTAGCTAGAAGCGAGTTTATCGACTTCGTCGAGTAAAAACACAGGGTTAGTCACTCCGGCCTTTCTCATACCTTGAATGATACGGCCTGGAAGAGAGCCAACGTATGTTCTTCTATGACCACGGATTTCCGCTTCATCAGAAATACCACCTAATGAGCACTTAAAGAATTTTCTTCCTAATGCTCTAGCGATGGACTTGCCCAAGGAAGTCTTACCTGTACCTGGAGGACCATAGAAGCAAAGAATTGGGGATTTGAGATTGCCAGTTAATTTCTTAATGGCTAAGTATTCAACAATTCTCTTCTTTGGATTCTCAAGGCCATAATGGTCTTCATCAAGAATTTGTTCGACGTGTTTTAAATCTTCATCATCTTCGGTCTTTTCCCACCATGGGATGTTCATAAGAACATCTAAGTAGGATTGGATTAACGCTGCTTCTAATGAGCCTTGTGGCATCATATCGAATTTAGCGAGTTCCGCTTTGACTTTCTTTTTGATGTTTTCTGGATATGGATTCTTCTCGAGTTTCTCTAAAATGGATTCTGGAGAATTCTCTTCGTTAGTTACTTCGCCTAACTCTTTCTTAATGGCTTTTAATTTTTCTCTAAGGAAATACTCTTTTTGACTCTTTTCTGTGGATTCACGAACACTATTGGCGATGTTTTCGTCAATTTGTGCTTTGGTTTGTTCGCCAGAAATAAGTCCCAAGACTTTTTCCATGAGTTCATTAATGTTGTTACATTCAAGCATAGCTTGCTTTTCTTCGGTAGAAGATTGAAGGTTGCTAGCAAGGATATAGCATAAACTAGCGGCATCTCTCACTTTGTTCACTTGGTTTAAAGTGGACTTGTTTAAAAGAGACAACACGTTTGGTAAGTTGTTTAATTTATCAACAATCGCACGAATAATGGATTCGTTTGTCACGTCATCCATCTTTGGAACGTTATCAATTGTCGCCTTAGCAACATAGTAACCATTCACTTGATCGAAAGTTACTTCGTCTAAAACGACTCTTTCCACAACGTCCACTCTCACGCGGACCAAGTCGCCTTTTTCCACAATGGAAACAATGCGGCATAAAGAACCGACATGGTAGATATTATCGAAATCAATAATTTCATCATTAGGATTTCTTTGGCACGCCACAAAAAGCAATGAGTCTGCTTGTAAGTGGGCAGCATGAATCGCGTTAATAGAGAATGTTCTTCCGGCTTCAATTGGTTGAATTGTGCTTGGGAAGAGCACGAAACTGCGTGTTGGTAATAATGGCAAGGTTAATGTTTGTGGTTTATCACTCATATAAACATGACCTCCTTTTTTAATTTAATAAATTAAATTATTTGTTGTTTTCAAATAAGAATTGTTCGACTTTTTGCATGAACATATTGTGTTTGAAGTTAGGTAATTGTTGACCTAAAGCTTGTTTCACTTGTTCAGCAGTCATCTTGTAGGCTTCACCCATTTTGGCGAGTTCAGCGTCAACTTCTTCATCGGAGAGTTGAATCTTTTCTTGTTCGCCGACTGTTTCCATAACGAGGAAGGATTCTAAACCGACTCTAGCTTCTTCGGATAATTGTTTATTTAAAGCTTCATCAGTTGTCTTGGTTAAGATCTTGTATTGTTCAAGATCGATACCGTTTTGTTGTAATCTTTGTTCAAATTGTTTCTTACGATTTTCGGTTTCTTCCGCAAGAATTTCTTCTGGAACATCGAATGTAGAAACTTTCTTAATTTCATCCACTAACTTATTGAGATAATTTTGTCTAGCAGCGTTTTCTTTGTTCTTTAAGAGAGCATCTTTACGATTAGCTCTTAATTGTTCAACGTTAGCGACTTCTGGGATGTTTAAGTCTTTGATGAATTCTTCATCTAATTCAGGTAAGATTTTTTGTTTCACTTCGTGAATCTTACATTTGAAGATAGCATCTTTACCAGAGATTTCATCTGGACCATAGTTTTCTGGGAATTTGACTTTGACTTCCACTTCGATACCAGCAGAGGCACCGACTAATTGATCTTCAAAGCCTGGAATGAATTGACCACTACCTAATTCTAATTCGTGGTTTTCAGCTTTACCGCCATCGAATGGCACACCATCGACAAAGCCTTCAAAGTCCATGACAACTGTGTCACCCTTTTCAGCTTGGCCTTCTTTTGGTGCGATTGTGGCGTTTTGTTTTCTTAATTGTTCAATTGCGGCATCGATTTCTTCGTCTTTGACTTCAGCGGTTTCTTTGCCTAATTCGTAACCGGTATATTTACCGAGTTTAACTTCTGGACGTGTCACGACTGTGACTTTAATTTCTAATTCGTCTTCGCTTAATTTTGTGACATCAAAGGCTGGTCTAGCCATTGGTTGAAGGTTTTCGCCTTTTAAGACGTCTTCATAAACTGGTTGTAAGACTTCATTAATAGCTTCATTGAAGACCTTCATTTGATCAACACGGCCTTTTAACATGTTTTCTGGAGCTTTACCTTTACGGAAGCCTGGAACTGTGATGTTAGCGGCGATTTTCTTGAAAGCCTTGTTTTGGGCTTTTTTCCACAAGTCTTTATCGACGTTAACAGTTACTTCTGTGTGGCAGTGTTCTAATTTTTTAACTTTTCTTTCCATGATATGTAATTTTATCCTTTCAAGTTGTGCGTGTATAAATATATCACGTGTGTAAAATAAAAAACAAGCAAAAGCGCTTGTATTTTTCTTTATAAGAAGAGTTGGTTTTTAGAAATCGTCGAGATGGGCTTTAATTTTATTAACTTCTAGTCTAGTTTCTTCAATGTCTAAACCATACTCATCACACATTTCTTCAAGATTATTGCCCCTGACTTTTAATAAGTCTTTTGCTAAATAACCAAAGATAACGAGAACTTGTTCTCTTGTATATGCAGGCTTATTTGGGAATGTATAAATAAGATAGGAAGATAAGATATTAACAGCGTTTTGGCTTAAGGATGGATCATGAAAGACATTTTGAAAAATGCTGGAAATATCTTCCATATTACCAATACTTGGTAAAACGAATGGTTCTTCTAATTCTGAAGGCACTACTTCAATGAGTTTATCAAAGTATAAATACGAGACTTTCTTATCGTATTTTTTAGCCACTAAAAGGAGGAGAGCAAACGCTCTAACCATTTGACGTGGATATTTGCTCAAAATACTAAAAATAGGAAGAAGGAAACTATCAAGAGGCATGCTTCTAACTGCATCAAGAGCGCTTAACACATCAGCGTCGTTCTTACTTAATAGTTTTTGTCTTAGTTCATCTTGACCTACTTCTTTATGTCTATAGACTTTAATTTCTTCCTCTCTAATGTATTTTGGAAGATAGTTTAAAATCTCTTCAGTTTCTTGATTTTCATAAGGTAATTCTTGATAGTAATGCAGTTCACTATACGCTTCATCAAATCGCCCTAATAAGCAAAGGATTTCAATATGGATTTTCATTAAGATTCCTGGCTTAGTTAAAAGAATTTGTCTTTTTTCCTTAATGAGAGATAAAGCCTCTTCACTTTTGCCAGTTGCAAGCATCGCACTAAGGCGATAAAACAACGCTAAAGAATCTTGACTATTCTCTGTTAGTTTCAAGACTAAATCGTATTGTTTTTTGTCCATTAATGTTTTTAAAGAATCCATAATTATTTGCGTTTTTTCTTGATTTTATCCCAGTATTCTTTGAATGATTGTTCGTTCTTATTATCTTGTGGGATATAGTATTTTCTCTTTTTAAGATCGTCTGGTAAGTATTGTTGTTCCACATAATGATTTGGATAATCATGTGGGTAAATATAGTTTTGTCCTTTGACTTTAGCGTCCTCACCATCAAAGTGAGTATTTTGTAAGTTTCTCGGTACTGTTGCACCCTTACCTTGGTCAATATCACTCATTGCCGTATCGACCGCTAAATAAGCAGCGTTACTCTTTGGTGCTGTAGCGATTAAAATTGTCGCGTTAGCAAGTGGTAGTCTTGCCTCAGGCATACCGAGTTGAAGCGCACTATCAACGCACGCTTTGACAATTGGTATTAACTGTGGATACGCTAAACCTACATCTTCACTTACTGAGCAGAGTAATCTTCTACTTGCGGCAATGATATCTCCACCTTTTAATAGCTTGGCTAAATAGAAGATTGCAGCGTCAGGATCACTGCCTCTAAGTGACTTCATAAAAGCACTTAATGTATCAAAGTGTTTATCTTCACCTCTATCATAGGCAATATTGGCTTTATCAATGAGTTGCTTAACGATATCTAAATGGATTTCGTTAGTCTTATTGAGCGCTCCGTAAATAAAATCTAAGTTATTGAGGGCTTTACGCATATCCCCGTTGGAAGCAAGTGCGAGTGTTTCTAAAGCATCATCATCAATTTTTAGGCCTAACTTAGCGCAGGCTTTTAATAAGCCTTCTTTGATGTCATCAACTTTTAAAGCTTTAAACTCAAAAACTGTACAACGACTAATCAAAGCAGGATAAATGTAAAAATATGGGTTTTCTGTTGTAGAAGCAATTAAGGTGATGTTACCTGATTCCACAAACTCTAATAGAGATTGTTGCTGTTTCTTATTTAAGTATTGGATTTCATCCAAGTATAGCAAAACACCTTCATTGTTTAAGAAACTATCAGATTCCTTAATGACGTTTTTAATGTCATCGATTGATGCATTAGTGCCGTTTAACTTATATAAAGATAAGTGAGAGTTCTTGGCAATGATATTAGCGAGTGTGGTTTTACCAACACCAGGAGGACCATAGAAAACCATGTTAGTAATGTGGTTACTATCAATGCTTTTTCTAAAGACTGTTCCTTTGTCTAAAAGATGGTGTTGACCCACCATGTCCTCAAGAGATTCAGGACGTAAAAAATCCGCTAAAGGTTTTTGCATAGTTACATGATACCTTGTAACGGATTAAAAATAAAACAAAACAAATCTTATTGAGCGGTTTTTTGTTCTCTTTTTAAGAGAATCATACCAACCGTTGGAGAGACGATTGTTGTTGTGGCCACTTCAATTAAGAAATTAAAACCAATCACACCAAAGATTAAGAATGCTCCAGCGTTAGGGAATTTTTCACTAATGCCACTATTTAAGAAATCTTGAAAGAAGATCACACTACCTAAAGCGAATAAGCCAGTATTTATGACTGGTACAGCAATGCTAGCTAAAATTAGAGCAACGAGTTGGTTCTTTTTTTGTAGAAGTCTAAAGATGTATGCAGAGCCTATGCCTGCTAGAGTGCACTTGAGTAAGCAGACAAGCACAGTCCCAAATGGGTGTAAAGGCATGAACACAGCGAGTGTGGATGGTGATAGTAACGCCATCAAGCCATTAAAAAAGCCCAATATCCCACCTGATATAGGCCCGCATAAGACGGCCGCTAAAACTACTGGTACAAGTGACAAGTTAATATTAGCTGGTCCGATTTGTAAATAATTGCCGATTATTTGTAAAATAATCTCTAAGGCAAGGAGCAATCCCGTAACGACGATTGCCTTTGTGTCAAATTTTCTTTTCATAAATCCCCCTATAGGCCTGTATTAGGTCCCATGGTTACGGAAAATATTATACTAGAAAGTCTTCTAAAGAAGAATTAAATTCAATTTACATTTTTGAAAAAGTGTTTAATAATTATTAAATCGTTGTTATAATGAAAGAGCAAAGGCACAACATAGTATATATCAAATGAAATTTAAACAGTTTTTTAATAAAGCAACGGATGGTCTTTTAAATGACGATTTCCGTCAATCATTCTTAGTAGCGGTCTTGTCTGCAATTTTAGCAGTCATCTCTGCGGTTGCGGCAATCACTCACTTTTTAAAGGACCCACAAAAGTTATTCGCCATTTTAATGACAGCGGCTTTTGTATTTGCCGTTCTTATTCTTCTTTTAACTATCTTTGTTAATAAATACCACCTTTTGTGGCGTCGTCTTTTCATGGGATTAATCATTCTTTACTTTGGTTATCTCTGTTATGACGGTGGCCCAGATGGTTTCTTACATTTATGGATTTTGTTAATTCCAGCTTTCTCTTTTATTACCTTTGGTTTAAAAGAAGGTTTCGTTACCGCTGTTCCAGTCTTCTTAACAATGGTTGCTTTCTTCTGGTGGCCATTAGCCGACTTAAGAAAATATGCAGCGCAGCAAGTGGCATTCGACATGGTTGATAACCAAGTCGCTACTTTCTCAGTCAACATGCGTTTACGTATTACGATGTTGTATTTCGTTAGCATGTTCTTAGGTTATTTCGCTGAACTCGTGCGTCATGTAGCGGCCAAACGCTTAAGAAGTTTCACAGAAAGCTTCAAATACGCTTCTATGCACGACTCTTTAACTGGTTTAGCTAATCAAAACTACTTAGCAAAATTCTTAGATGAAACATATCAAAATAGAAATTTAAACACTACTTTAGGCTGTTTGTTCGTTGACGTTGACAGCTTTAAAAATGTTAACGATACATATGGACACTTATTCGGTAACGTCGTGTTAATGCGCATCGGTGAATTGTTATCGCAACAAGAAGGCGCTTTCGTCTGTCGTTGGGGTGGCGATGAATTCGTTGTTTGTATGACTGATGTTAAAGAAGAAAAGTTAATGGAAATGGGCGAAAAGATTCGTGCCTCTGTGAGTGCATGTACATTCAAAGATTATCCAAAATTCCACATTACTGTTTCTGTAGGTGCGGTTGTCTTACCGGTTGACGAAACATTCAACTTCGACCACGTGCTAGACTTAGCGGACTACGCTAATAGGATGGCGAAGAGCAACGGTAAAGATAACGTTTCCTTAGCAAAAAAGATTCCTCATTAACGATGGAATCTTTTCTTTAACTTTTCTAAATAATTATCAGCGGCTTGACGATTTTTAATAATATGGACTTTAACATTTGGATACTCTTTTAAGAGCGCTTCCTCATCCGCTTTAGTGCGTTCTTCGTAGTCAATTGTCCACTCAATGAGTTCAACAGCGTCCTTTTTTGTTTCTACCCAAGGGATATCGTCTCTTGGTTGATCAATTCTTTCTAAAATGCCTTCAATGCATTGCTCTCTTGGCATTTTTAAAAAGAAAACATCAGTCGCGTATTCTAAACGAAGTTTCAATGTATCATGGTAATTTCCATCCACGATCCATTCATCATTTTGTAAATACGGCAAAAGCTTTTTAT
>CACZNF010000011.1 GCA_902782395.1 uncultured Erysipelotrichaceae bacterium
GGTAACAAGTTCACCGCGAATAATGCAGAATTCATCGGTGACTATGGTCAAAAAAATGCTTATATCACAGCAGGCTCAAAAGTGAACGAACAAATTTGTGACGAAGGTTTTGTCTTGCTCAAAAACAAAGACAACTTCTTACCAATGGCCGCAGAAGGCAAAAAGATTTCTTTAGTTGGCAAGAGCTCAGGCAACCTCGTGCGTGGTGGTGGTGGTTCCGGTTCCGGTAGCGTCAACGGTGAAGAAAACTGGCAACTTACCCGTGACTCTGGTGGTAACGCCACAATTAAAGGCTCTCTTGAAGAAGCTGGCTTTGAAGTTAACAAAGAGATCCAAAAGTTCTACGGTAAATGGTCAAGCGGTGGCTGGGGTGGCTTATCTTACTCCAACGACAGCAAGTCCGGTTCTGGCAGAACAAACGGTAACGATGGTTGGAAAGGTAACTCCGAAGTGACAATTGGTGAAACACCAATTAGCAGTTACTCCGCCGAATTATTAGCGACCCTCGACGAATATAAAGACGCCGCTATCCAAGTCATCTCTCGTGAAGGTAGTGAAGGTTGTGACGTTAAAACATGCAACGCTCACGATAGTAAGAAAACAAATTCCAGTGCGGAACAAGTTTCTGAAAGACACGCTCTTCAATTATCCCAAAACGAAGAAGATTTATTTAATGAAATTAAAAAGCACACAGATAACGTTATTATCATTATCAACTCTGGTAACGTCTTCCAATGCGACCAATTTGAAAACGATGATAAAGTTAAAGCCATCCTTTGGATTGGTAACCCAGGTGCTGTCGGTGCTAAATCAGTTGGTAAGATCTTAACTGGTCAAGTCAACCCATCTGGTCGTACAGTTGATACATGGGCTCGTGATTTCACACTTGACCCAACATATCAAAACTTCTCTGATAACTCACAAACCAATTTAGTGACTGATGCAAGTGGCAAAAAGCTTTATGCTCCACAAGATACACTTCTTAACGCTGATGGTACACCAATGCACAGCTTAGGTACCGATAAAAACTATAAGTTAGACGGTGCCCCAAGATGGGATACAAAACGTGGTGGTGAAGAATTCAAAGTTGTTTCTGGTGGTTTAAACGGTGTTAAACCTGCTTCCTATGTTGCATACGAAGAAGGTATCTATGTTGACTACCGTTACTATGAAACAAGATATGCTGATATGGCTAAATCTAATAAGAAAGCCGCTGATGAATGGTACGCTGGTAACGAAGGTGTTATCTACCCATTCGGTTATGGCTTAAGCTATACAACATTCAAACAAACAATCGTCTCTTCTAACGTTAAAGGTAAAACACTCAAGAGTGGTAATACCCAAGTTGAAGTGAAAGTTAAAGTTAAGAACACCGGTAACGTCGCTGGTAAAGAAGTTGTCCAATTATATTGGAAAGCTCCATACACCAAAGGCGGTATCGAAAAAGCTAATAATGTTTTATGCGCTTTCGATAAGACCAGATTACTTGAACCAGGTGAAGAACAAACACTCACATTAAAATTCAATACCCAAGATGTCGCTAACTATGACTTCGCTGATAAGAATAATAACGGCTTCAAGGGTTATGAATTAGATGCTGGTACATACTACATCTCTCTCAATAAGAGTGCTCACGAAGAACTCGGTACAGTTAAATTATCCGTTGCTAAAGGCGGTATCAAATTCGAAAAAGACCGTTATACAGGTAACGAAGTTAAAAACAGATTCACTGATAGAGGCTTCTATAGCTGCTTACCAGGTGAAAAAGATTTCGATTTCGAACAATTCTCTCGTGAAGATTTATCCAAGAAACCATTACATCCAACTTTCGAAGACCGTAAAGTCAAAGAAGGTAGCCGTTATGAAGAATTCTTAACACATGAATTCACAATGGATGATTTATTAGATGGTAAGGGTGAATACATCCCACTTGAATCTCTTAAAACAAAAGCTGACATTCAAGCCTTAGGTTGGACACAATCCGCTTCCACAGTCAGCAAAGCTGATAGCATTAAATTCCAAGATTTAGTTGGTTTAGATATCAATGACCCACTTTGGGAACAAGCCATGAATCAAATGACATATGCTGAAATGATTAGTTTCTCCTATGGTGGCAGCGCTCACAATCCAAAGATTGATAGAATGGACAAACCACAAACAGGCGATAGTGATGGTCCTTCCCAATTCCAATACATCTGGTGGGCAGGCGCTCCAATCGTTGCTGCGACATATAACGTTGAATTAGCGTTAGAACAAGGCAGAATGGTCGGTATGGAAGCTCATATCTCTGGTACATATGGTTGGGCTGGTCCAGCTGTCAACTTACACCGTTCTCCATTCGGTGGCCGTAACTTCGAATACTACGCTGCTGATCCATTCTTAATGGGACGCATCGCTGGTAGAGTCGTTGCTGGTGCTACTGATGAAGGTTTATATTGCTATTTCAAACACTTCGCTGTTAACGATCAAGAAAAGAACCGTGAAGGTGTCTCTTCCTTCTTAACAGAACAAGCGTTACGTGAGATTTATCTCAAACCATTCCAAATGTGTATTCAAGAAGGTAAATCCATGGCCTTAATGTCATCCTATAACCGTTTAGGTTTAATGGAAACCGCTGCTTCTTACCCATTATTAACAGAAGTCTTACGTGATGAATGGGGCTTCCAAGGCGCTATCATTTCCGATATGACCCATAGTGGTAATAGCTCAGTTAACTATAAGTGCTATGAATGTATCAATAACCGTATCCTTGCTGGTTGTAACCAACAATTAGATAGCAATGGTTTCAAAGATGACATTCAATGTAAATGGGATGCCGCTGCATTTGATGGTAAAGGCGCTCCAGTCTTTACAAACAAAGCTGGTGAAAAAGTTGAAGCCTATACATGGTGGTACATGCTCAGACAAAACTGCAAAGAATCCATGTGGGTTTGTGCTAACTGTGGTGTTATGAGTAAGACACTCATCAAAGAAGCTAACTTAAACTTCGTTGGTGTTGAACGTAATTACTTAGAAGCCGCTGTTGGTAAAGAAATCAACATTAAGGTTGAAGCTCCAGAAGAATTAGCTGGCGCAGAATTATCTATCGATCCAGTTACTCCATTACCAAAAGGCTTAGTCTTCGAAAATAACACCATTAAAGGTAAGTTAGAAGAAGCTTGTAACGTCTTTATCCACGTCTTAGCGGATAATGGTGGTCAAAAAGCCGGTTCTAGTATTCAAATCTTCGCTCCAGCGATTGCTACAGAAAACAAGATGTCTGGTGGTGGTTGCTTCGGTGGATTAGAAACCGCTTTAAGCGCAGTTGGCTTACTCGCTCTTGCTTCCGTGGTCGCTCTTGTGATCAGCAAGAAAAAGAGAGCTAACGCCTAATTGTTAGTGTAACAATTAAGACCCTCACACGAGGGTCTTTTATTTTGCGAAAAAGTAAGATTACATCAAAACAAAATAATTATGCCCATATATGCGTAATCGTATAATTGTCATGTTTTCAAAAAATGTTTGTCATATTATGAAACCTTCCTTCAATTTATATTGAAAGTACTAATGCATTACGGAACATTATAATTTAAGTTTCTATATTCTATTTGCACTCGAGTTGAGGCAAATTGAATAATGCAAAACAATATGGAAAGGAAAACATATGAAGAAACAATTACTTATCCCAATTTTTCTTGCCGCGTTAACCTTGCCAGCATGCTTAAATAAAGGCTTATCCGCGAACAACGCTGAATTTATCGGCGAATATGGTCAAAACGATAAAGCCAAATACATTGAACATGCTTCCAAAGTTCAAGACACCTTAGCAGAAGAAGGTTTCGTCTTATTAAAGAACAAAGACAACTTCTTACCAATGCAAGGCCAAGGCAAAAAAATTACTCTCGCTGGTAAAAGCTCACCAAACTTAGCTCGTGGTGGTGCTGGTTCCGGTTCTGGCTCAGTCTCCAGTGGTGTTGATGATTATCAACTCGTTGGTGGTGCTGATGGCCACGTCAAAGGCGCTCTTGAAGAAGCAGGCTTTGATGTCAACAAAACACTCTGTGAATTCTATGGTACTTGGAAATGGAGCAATAATCGTGCTTCATGGTCAAGCAACTCCAAATCAGGTGCTGATAGAACAAACGGTAACGATGGTTGGAAAGGTAACTCCGAAGTTACAATCGGTGAAACCCCAATCTCCTCCTACTCAGATGAACTCTTAGCGACAATGGATGAATACAACGATGCCGCTATTCAAGTTATCACTCGTGAAGGTTCTGAAGGTTGTGACGTTAAATTATGTAACGCTCACGATAGCAAAAAGACAAACTCCAGCTATGAAAAGATCTCAGACAGACACGCTCTTCAATTATCTCAAAACGAAGAAGATTTATTAGCTGAATTAGGAAAACACACAGACAACATTATCGTTCTTATCAACTCTTCCAACATCTTCGAATGTGAACAACTCGAAAATAACGATAAAGTTAAAGCCATTATTTGGGTTGGTAACCCAGGTGACCGTGGTATCCGTGCAGTTGGTAAAATCTTAAACGGTGAAGTTAACCCATCTGGTCGTACAGTTGATACATGGGGTCGTGACTTCAGAGAAGATCCAACATTCCAAAACTTCTCCGATAACGCTCAAACCAATGAAGTTACCTTATCCAATGGTAAAACATACTACGCTCCACAAGACACAATGTTCACCAAAGACGGCGATCCAATGCTCAGCTTTGGTACAGATAAAGCTTATAAAGATCACGCTTCCCCACGTTGGGACAATGCCCGTGGTGGTGCAGAAGCCAAAGTTGTCTCTGGTGGTATCAACGGTGTTAAACCAGCCGCTTATGTTTCCTACGAAGAAGGCATCTATGTCGACTATCGTTACTATGAAACAAAGTATGCTGATATGGCCGCTAAGAACAAAAAAGAAGCCGATGATTGGTATAACAGCAAAAAAGGTGTTTTATACCCATTCGGTTATGGCTTAAGCTATACAACATTCTCACAAAAGATTGTTAAAGCTAACATTAAGAAAGGCGCTAAAGTCGCCAAAGATAAAGAAGTTATCGGTTTAACTGTTGAAGTTAAGAACACCGGTAAAGTCGCTGGTAAAGATGCAGTTCAACTTTACTTCAAAGCCCCATATAAACAAGGTGGTATTGAAAAAGCTGACCACGTCTTATGTGCATTTGGCAAGACCAAATTATTACAACCAGGCGAAACAGAAAAAGTCTACTTATCATTCTATTTACAAGACGTCGCTAACTACGACTTCCAAGACAAGAATGGTAATGGCTTCAAAGGCTATGAATTAGACGCTGGTAATTATGAACTCTTACTTGGTAAGAACGCTCATGATAACTTCGCTAAATTCGGCTTCAAACTCGACAACCGTCAATATGAAAACGATCGTTTCTCCGGTCATAAAGTTGAAAACCGTTTCACAGACAATGGTTTCTATAGCTCTATGCCAGGCGAAAAAGACATCGAATTCAGACAAATGAGCCGTGCTGATTTCGACGGCACATTCCCAACACACCCAACTTTCGAAGATCGTAAAGTTAAAGAAGGTAGCCGTTATGAAGAATTCTTAACAACTAAATTCTCCTTAAAAGACTTCGAAGAAGGCAATAACGAATACGTTCCAGCCGCTGCTCGTAAAGATGAAAGCGTTGCTGCTAACTGGAAACAAGGTTCCAAAGATACAGCCTTAAAGATTATTGATTTAAAAGATGCTGATTTAGATGACCCAAGATGGGAAGACCTCGTTAACCAAATTTCCTGGTCTGATATGATGAAAGTCATTGAAACAAACAAGATGGCTTCTCAAGCAATCAGTAGCGTCGGTAAATCTAATTTCTCCGAAGGTGATGGTCCACAAAAATTCTCCATCATGTGGTGGGTCTCTTCTCCAATCATCGCCGCGACATTCAACCAAGACTTAGCTCATAAGCAAGGTGAATGTGTTGGTATGGAATCTCACATCAACAATAAATCCGGTTGGTGGGGCTGCGCTGTTAATACTCACCGTTCTCCATTCGGTGGTAGAAACTTCGAATACTACTCAGCTGATCCATTCTTAATGGGCCGTATGGCTGCTCAAGTCGTCGGTGCCGCTACAGATAGAGGCGTCTACGCATACTTCAAACACTTCGCTACAAACGATCAAGAAAAGAACCGTGAATCCGGTATCTCCTTCGTGACCGAACAAGCGTTACGTGAAATTTACTTAAAATCCTTCCAAATGGTCTTTGAAGAAGGTAAATCCATGGGTGTCATGGGTTCCTACAACCGTATGGGCTTAATGGAAACAGAAGCTAACTACTTCTTATTACACGAAGTTCTCCGTGGTGAATGGGGCTTCAAGGGTTCTGTCTTATCCGATATGACCCACAGTGGTAACGGTTCTGTTGACTTTGACTGCTACGAATGTGTCACAAACCGTGTCTTAGCTGGTTGTAACGCTCAATTAGACTCCAGTGGTTTCAATGGTGCTTCTCAAGCTAAATGGGACAATACCTTAAATGGTCCTGTCTACACAGCAACAGATGGCTCCAAGAAGATCTCTTACTCCTACTGGTACGCTGTTAGATCTTGTGTTAAAGAACATATGTATATGTCCTCACGCTGCACAGGTACAAACAGAGGTATCACAAAAGTCGCTCTCGAAGGTGGCGAAAGCTATGCTTATGTCGAAGCTAATAAAGCATACGAATTTGCTCCATCCATCGAAGGTGCAGAACAATACAGACTCAACCAACGTGTTGATTTACCAAAAGGCTTAGAATTCAAAGATGGCAAGCTCACAGGTAAACCAGAACTCGAAGGTGTCTACCACATCGACTTCATCGGCGAAGATGCCCAAGGTAAAGCCGTTGGTGGTTATAAATTAATTCTCACTGTCACAACAGGCGCCGCTCCTGGTGGCTGTGGTGGTGACATCGCCGCTGTCGGTGCAATCATTACATTGGTTGCCATCGCCGGTGTTGGCTTACTCCTCGTTTCCAAACGCAGAAGACAAAGAGCCTAGTCTTAGAAACTAATTTCTAACTAAAAAACATGCAGACTGCTAGGGTCAATTCGGCCCTAGCAGTTTCATGCATATTAATGCGTATACATTATGCGCATAAGGTGGTATGCTATTTATACCAAATAAAATCGTTAATAAAGTTTCATCTTAAATCGTACGTATTAAGATGGGACTTGATTATATACCCCTAGAAAGGAGAATGTTATTCGGTAGTTAATTATCTAGGGTTAACCGAATAAATCATCAAATTATGAAAAATTTAAAAAAGAACATGCTCTTCTTAGGCATGATGGTTGCCTCCCTTGCTTTAACTGGCTGTGGTAATGACGCTAGTAAACCAAGCAAGTCAAAATCCGCTGGTGGCGATGAATCAACTGAACCAGCAGTTGACGATCGTCCAGAGTACAACGTCAAAATCGTTGGTGCTGATGGTGCTGAATTAAGCAATAGTAAAGTTAAAGCCGGCGACGCAATCGAAAAGCCTGCAGATCCAACCGCTCCAGCTGGTCAAAAATTCTATGGCTGGATGAACGTTAAAAACGGTGGCCAAATTTGGAACTTCGAAGACGAAACACTTAAAGTCGTCATGGAAGATGTCGAATTAAAACCATTATTCGTTCCAGCAAACCAAAATTCTCAAAACTTTGAAGCTGAACTTTGCCCAGATATCACTGAAAGAACAGGTAAAGATGGCACCCCAGGTATGGATGGTGTTACCTATTCCGGTGGTCAACAAGGTACAGGTTTAATCGGTAGAGACTATTACAACGCTGAAGGTACCGCTAATGAATACGGTTCCTCTGGTTTATACATTAGAGATACTAGTGGCGTCGCTCGTTATGCCACAGCCACTGACTTAGCTAACGCAGAAACTGCTGAAAGCGTCTTCGGTGGTTTCGTCCATTATAACTATGTCAAAGGTAATACATTAACATGGGAACTCGAAAGTGATGCTGCTGCTGAAAACGTCACAATCTTCATGTCCCTCTCTGGCGAATACGGTCTCACTGAAATTTTCCAAGCTTTCGAAGGCCAAGGTGAAGATAGAGTTTGCGAACAATATGATGACAAAGGCTTCACAGTCAAAGTGAATGGTACTGCTCTTGAATATGGCAAACAAACAATTCACAACATCATTCCAAAGGATTTCATCCACTTCCAAGACTTCTTATTAAGCGCTAACGTTAGCCTTGTTGCTGGCAAGAATACAATTCAAATGACAGTTAATAACACCGACACACTCAACGGTACAATTGCTTCTACCGCTCCAGTCGTTGATGCTATCAAAGTCTTCTCTTCCAGTAACCTCACATGGCCAAACGCTAAGCTTTCTCAAATGAACAAAGCTGGTACCGAAGAAAAATAAAAAGGTAAATAACAATGAGTATCATTAAAAAACTATTAAAGCCTCGCGTTATTATCTGGGCAGCGACCACCGTGGTTCTCACCGGTGTGCTCATTGCCGCAGACTACTTCGCGATGAACAAATACGTCAAATTAATTGAAGCTACTGAATTAGGTGGCGATACACCAATCCCAGATCCAAATCAAAAAGGTAATGCTTTCGTTGCCGAATTTGATACAAAAGACAAAGCGTTCGATAACGCTAACAAAGTCACAAAAGAAATCTGTGAAGAAGGCATGATTCTTCTCAAAAACGATAACGCCGCCTTACCACTTGCTAAAGGCGCTAAAGTTACCGTCTTTGGTAGAAACTCCGTTGATTTAGTCTACGGTGGTTCTGGCTCTGCTGCTCCAGGTAAGAGTACAGATGAAAAAATTAACAAAAAATATGGTTGGAGAAAAACAATCAACGATTCTTTAGAAGAAGCTGGATTCTCTGTTAACCCAGAAATGCAGAAGTTCTATGACAAACAAAAGAAACGTGATCCAGAACCAGACATGGAAGACTCCTCTGGTAAGCAAAAGGACGTTGCGACCTTATTCGCTGGTGAAGCTAGTTACGATAAGTACACTGACCCAGTTAAGAACTCTTATAAGCAATATAACGATGCCGCGCTTATCGTCATTTCTCGTATCGCTGGTGAAGGCTGGGACTTACCAAGACAAGCCTATGACAGTAGTAATCGTCACTATCTTGAATTAGACAATGCTGAAAGACAATTAATCAAAGAAGTCGCAGCTTCCCAACAATTTAAGAAAATCGTTCTCTTACTCAACGGTTCTAACTATATTGATTTAGGTTTCTTATATGAAAGAACCAACCAAGCCGAATATAACGAATTCGGTAAATACATCGACGCCGTTATTAACATTGGTAGCCCAGGCGCTAATGGTATTATGGCCTTAGGTAACATCCTTAACGGTACAGTTAATCCATCTGGTATAAATCCTACCTCAATCCAAAGGGTTCTGATAACTACATTAGAAACGGTGAAGCTTCAAAATACTATGTCGTCGAATACGAAGAAAACATCTATCTCGGCTACAGATATTATGAAACACGCGGCCATATTGATGGTGAAGATTGGTATAACGCTAATGTCGTTTATCCATTCGGTTATGGCTTAAGCTACACAGAATTTGAACAAGAAATTACCAACGTCTCTGCTTTAGAAGGTGAAGCTTTAGAATATGATAAGGATAATGGTGGTAAGAAATTCACCGTTAACATCAAAGTCAAAAACACCAAAAAGACACCAGGTAAGCAAGTTGTTCAACTCTATGCTTCCGCGCCATACACCAATGGTGGTATCGAAAAAGCTCATAAAGTTTTAGTGGGCTTTGCCAAAACAAAAGAATTAAAACAAAACGAAACCGATACAGTGGAAATCGTTGTCGATCCATACGATATCGCAAGTTTTGACTCTCAAGACAAAAACGGTAATGGCTTCAAAGGCTATGAATTAGAAAAAGGTGAATACACCTTCTATGCTGGTACAGACGCCCACAACTCCTTCGGCCAATTCAAAAAGAATTTAGCCGCTGATGTGAAGATTGAAAAAGACCCTGTCTCAAAAGAAAAGGTCGAACCATTATTCCCAGAAGTTACTGCTCATATGAATCCAGCAGAAAGCTTATCCAGAAGTAACTTCACTGGCACATTCCCAAAAGCAATTACTGATGCGGAACGTGTCCTTGATGATGATACATTCGCTAAATTACAATCTAAAGAAACTACAAATAAAGAGACATTTGAAAAGCTTCCAACAATGGGTGCTGAATACAAAGTCACTCTTAGAGATTTAGCGGGTAAAGCTTATGATGATCCAATGTGGGATCAATTCCTTGATCAATTAACATTCAACGAAATGCTTACATTATTCAACGATGGTTGTTACTCAACAGCGGCTATCGAACGTAAGATGAAAGTCATGAATGAAGAAACCGGCAAGGAAGAAGAAAAGAATGTTGTTATTATTCCAAAGACAACTTCTGCTGACGGCCCAACCGGTATCGTTGGCTTCTTAGGTGATAAAGCCATCTATGGTTGCTGCTACTATCAATCAGAATGCTTATTAGCTCAAACATACAACGTCGAATTAGCGGATAAACAAGCTAACGCTATCGGTAATGAATGTTTAGTTGGTAACGAAGCTGGTGGTGGTTTGGCTTACCCAGGTTGGTATGCACCAGGTGTCAACTTACACCGTTCTCCATTCTCTGGTCGTAACACTGAATACTACTCCGAAGATCCATTCTTAAATGGTAGATTCGCTGGTAGAGTCATTAAGGGTGTTGCCGAAAAAGGTGTCTACGCTAACGTTAAACACTTCGCGGTCAACGACCAAGAAACACACAGATCCACAATGGGTATTGCCACATGGTTAGATGAACAAGCTATGCGTGAACTTTACCTCAAAGCGTTCGAAATGGCTGTTAAAGAAGGTGAAGCTAAAGGCTTAATGACTTCCTTCAACCGTATCGGTACTGAATGGGCTGGTGGTTCCTACCGCTTAGTCACAACCATCCTTAAGAAAGAATGGGGCTTCAAAGGTTCCGTCATCTGTGACTTCCATACAGACTTCTATATGGACAGTAAGCAAATGCTCTACGCCGGTGGCGATATCAACCTCTGCGCTGATAAAGAATTAAAGTTACCAACAAGTGGTAAGTACAGCACTCCTTACGTCAAAGCGGATAACGTTAAAGACGCTAACTTACTGAGAAGAAGTGCACACAACAACTTATACGCTTTAGCTAACTCCTGCGCTCTTAAAGTCGATATCATCGGCTATAAGGCAGCCTGGTGGAAGAACTTATTCCGCGGCGTTGAAATCGGTTTACCAATCGCTTTAGCGGCTTGGGGCTTCGTGGTTATCTTCACTGCTTTACGCAAAAAAGAAGATCCAGTTCCACAAGCGGAATAGTTAACTATTAAACCAAAATAAGCGAATCTCAAACGAGGTTCGCTTTTATTTATATAATATTAATGCTTATTTAACTGTCTTTTTGATTAATACGCTTTATATAATCCTTATTATTAAAAATAATATATAAAAAGCAGTGAACTTAATCACTGCTCATTACTAGTTAGCTTTCTATCCTCTATCTTTTTATCAAAGTAACGATAGATGAAGAAGAAGGCAATTCCTCCGATTACCATAAGGATGGCCCAGAACTGGGAAGGAGTTAATCCTGGTACGAATTTACCTCTTTCAACAACGTCGCCTCTAATAAATTCAATTAAGAATCTCCAAACACCAT
>CACZNF010000012.1 GCA_902782395.1 uncultured Erysipelotrichaceae bacterium
GCTCGCAGTAATGCGCAAAACTTATCCGCAACTATTAGTGCGACAATCTTAGTTTCAGACGCTAAACGCTTACACGATATCTTCATCCTGTTGAAAGGTATCACTGGTGTTTACCGCGTCGATCGAGTCATTCATTAAAGGAGAAATTATGGCAGTTATTAACGTTAAAGGCACTCACGACATTATTGGTGAGGAAAGCAATGCATTTGCCTACATTGAAAATCTCTTAAAACAAATATGTGATTTATTCGCATATAACGAAGTTAGACCTCCAGTCATCGAACATAGCGAACTCTTTGTTCGTGGTGTTGGTGAAGGTAGTGATATTGTGCGTAAGGAAATGTACACCTTCCTTGATAAAGGCGAACGTTCCATCACATTACGTCCAGAATTTACCGCCGGTATCATGCGCTTAATCGTGCAAAACAAATTATTAGCCACCAACGAATTACCTTATAAGGTTTATTACTGTGGCCCTGTCTTCCGTTATGAAAGACCACAACTCGGTAGATATCGTCAGTTTAATCAATTTGGTGTGGAAGCCGTGGGCAATAACTCTCCAGAAATCGATGTGGAGACCATTACCTTAGCCTATACAATCTTAAGTTCTTTGAACTTAGAAGGCGTCACAATCAGCATTAACACCTTAGGTGATGATGAATCAAGAAACGCTTATAAAGAAGCCTTAAAAGCCTACTTTGCTAAATACTTAGATAAGATGTGCCCAGACTGCCACAGCCGTTATGAACTTAATCCTTTAAGAATTCTCGACTGTAAGGTGCCAGAAGATCAAGAAATCGTTAAAGGCGCACCAAAGATGAAGGATTATTTATCTGATGCCGCAAAAGAAAGATTTAATCGTGTCTTAGCGTTGTTAGATGAGCTAGAAATCCCTTATCAAGTCGACGACACTTTAGTGAGAGGCTTAGATTACTATTCAGAAACCGTCTTTGAATTCCATTACGTTTCTAAGACTGGTAATGATTATGGTGCCATAGGCGCGGGTGGTCATTATGACAAACTCGTGAAAGAACTCGGTGGTCCAGATGCCGCTGGGGTGGGTTTCTCCTTCGGTGTGGAAAGATTATATAGTGTCCTTAAAGACGATAATCTTTTACCAAGCGATATTAATAACCCTGTAGAAATCTACATTATGCCTTTAGGCATGAACGCTAAAGCAATGGCTTTAAGCGTGGCTAGTGAATTACGCTTAAATGCTTATAGAACTGATATCTGTTATGAAGATGTCAAACTCGGCAATATGTTCAAGCGTGCAGAAAGAAAAGGCGCTAAATTTGCCGTTATTATTGGTGATGACGAAGTCAATAAACAAGAAGTCATCATTAAAAACTTAACTTCTACGGAACAAAAGAGTTGTCCGTTAGATAAATTAGTCGAAACTATTTCTAAAGAAATGGGTGAAGACAAATAATTATTAAAGATAGGAAAAGCTTTATGGAAAGAAGTCATTACAGCAACGAATTAGGACTCAATAACGTTGGTGAGAAAGTCACTTTAATCGGTTGGGTCAGTAAAAGAAGAAATCTCGGCTCTTTGTTATTTATCGACTTAAGAGACCGTTATGGCATCGTCCAAATCGTCGTCAACGACGGTTTAGAAATTCCTGATGTCAGAAATGAATACGTCATTCAAGTGAAAGGTGAAGTTGCTAAGAGAGCCACACCAAATCCAAAACTCAAAAGTGGTGAAATTGAAGTCAACGCTAGTGAGATTGTGCTCTTAAACACCGCAAAAACTACACCTTTAATCATCGCTGATGAAACAGACGCCTTAGAAGATACAAGATTAAAATATCGTTATCTCGACTTACGTCGTCCTTGCATGCAACACTATTTTGATGTGCGCGACACCATTAAAATGACCACGCATAGTTTCATGCACAAGAATCACTTCATCGAAATCGAAACCCCAATGCTTTGCGCATCCTCACCTGAAGGTGCAAAAGAATATTTAGTGCCTTCCCGTGTGCATAAAGGTCAATTCTACGCCTTACCACAAAGCCCACAAATGTTTAAGCAATTACTCATGGTGGCCGGTTTTGAAAGATATTATCAAATCGCTAGATGCTTTAGAGATGAAGACTTAAGAGCGGACCGTCAACCAGACTTCACACAAATTGATATTGAGACATCTTTCTTAGATCAAAATCAATTCTTAGCGTTGATGGAACAATTAATTAAAGATATCTTTAAAGCCACAATTAACTATGACGTCAAACTTCCATTAAGACAAATGACTTATAAAGAAGCTATGGACCGTTTCGGTAGTGATAAACCAGACACAAGATTCGGTATTGAACTCAATAATATCAAAGATATTTTTGCAAATACCACCTTCGCTGGTTATCAAAGTGCAGAAGCTATTAAAGCGATCGTTGTTAACGGTGTAGCGGATCAAACTTCCCGTAAAGTTATCGATAATTTAACTCTCGAAGCCAAGAAATTCGGTTTAGGCGGTTTAACCGTCCTTAAAAAGGAGAACGGGGAATTAACCGGTTCCTTCCTAAAATTCCTTTTAGAAGACGAAATCAAGGCCTTAAATGAAAGATTAGCATTAAAGGATAATGACATAGTAATCATCGCTGCAGGCAATGATAATCGTGTTACGCCTTTATTAGGTGCGTTACGCTTAAAGTACGGACGTGAACTTGGTCTCATCAAAGAAGGAACCTATGATTTATTATGGGTCATCGACTTCCCAATGTTTGAAAGAGACGTGGAAAGTGGGGCAATCGTCGCTACTCACCATCCTTTCACCCGTCCAAGAGACGAAGATGTTAAATACTTAGATAGCGACCCAACCAAGGTCTTAAGCTATGCTTATGACATCGTCATTAACGGTTATGAAGCTGGTGGTGGCACTCTTCGTATTTACGACCAAGATATGCAAAGAAAAATCTTTGAAGTCTTGGGCCTTAGCGATGAAGAAATCAAAGAAAGATTTGGTTACTTCGTTGATGCCTTACAATACGGTACACCTCCACACGCAGGTATGGCCTTTGGCTTAGACCGTTTAGCAATGATTTTAGGTGGCACAGACAACATTCGTGATGTCATTGCCTTCCCTAAAAACTTAGCGGCAGTCGACCCAATGACAAATGCGCCTACAACCGTTACACAAGCGCAACTTGATGAATTAGGCATCAAATTCGACAAATAGGTTATAACATAGTTATACAAAAACTATTTAAATACTAGATAATTACTAATGCAGAAAGGTTTAACAACATGAACAAAAATGATCAATTAGCGATTGCGACAATCAGATCACTCTGTATCGACACCATTAACAAAGCAAATTCTGGTCACCCAGGTATGGCGTTAGGCAGCGCACCTGCTCTCTACACCTTATTTACCAAGCACTTAGTGGCTACACCAAAAGACAGCAAATGGTTCAATAGAGACAGATTCGTCCTCTCCAGCGGACACGCTTCCGCCTTACTTTATTCCATGCTTCACTTAAGTGGTTATAAGATTAGCATGGATGATATGAAACAATTCCGTCAAATCGATTCCTTAACACCAGGTCACCCAGAATATGGTTGGACTGATGGTGTGGATGCAACATCTGGTCCTTTAGGACAAGGTATTTCCCAAGCTGTTGGTATGGCGATGGCCGAACAAATGGTCAATAAGCTTTACAGCTTTGGTGATGATGTGTGCAATCACTACACATACGCTTTATGCGGTGATGGCTGCTTACAAGAAGGTATCTCTCAAGAAGCTATCTCCTTAGCCGGTCACTTAAAACTCAATAAATTCATCCTTTTATACGACGCTAACCAAGTGACACTTGATGGTGCTTTAGACTTATCATTCTCTGAACAAGTTAAAGCGAGATTCTTAGCCTCTGAATGGGATGTCATCGAAGTCGAAGATGGTAACGATGTCGACGCGATTGATGCCGCTATTAGCAAAGCTAAAAAGAGCAAAGAAAAACCAACCATGATTATGATCCATACCGTTATCGGTTTTGGTTCCGCTAAACAAGGTACAAATAAAGTCCACGGTAACCCATTAGGCGCTGAAGATGGTAAGAATGCCAAATTATCCTATGGATTTGACCATGAAGACTTCTATGTGCCACAAGAAGTTTATGATTTATTCAAAAACACCTTTGGTGCTCGTGGTGAAAAGGCTTATAACGAATATAACGCTAAGTTAGCCAAATTAGCCGCAGATAAGAAGACCAAAGATGAATACGATCGCTTCATCTCCTTAAACGGTGTTGATGTTGATAAATATTTACCAGGTGTCTACCCAGACTTCGTTGAAGGTTCTGCTACATCCACACGTGTGGCTTCTGGTAAAGCCCTTAACTACTTAATGCTCAGCATGCCAAATTTATTTGGCGGTTCCGCTGACGTTGCTGGCTCTGTCATGACAAAGCTCGATAATGGTGCTAACTTTGACGCCAACAATAGAGCGGGTCATAACATTAACTGGGGTATTCGTGAATTCGCAATGGCGAGCGCACAAAACGGTATGCTCTTACACGGTGGTGTTCGTAGCTACGTCGGTGCATTCTTCGTCTTCTCTGATTACATGAAACCAGCCATTCGTATGGCCGCATTAAGTCATGTTCCAGCCATCTACTTATTATCTCACGATAGTATCGCCGTAGGCGAAGATGGTCCAACACATCAACCAATCGAACAATTAGCGATGTTACGTAGCATCCCACATATGGATGTCATTAGACCTGCTGATGAAAGAGAAACATATGGCGCTTGGTTTGCTGCTTTACAAAGTAAGAATCATCCAACTGCGATTATTCTTTCCCGTCAAAACCTTCCTTTACTAAAGGATAGTGATGGAGAAGCCTTAAAGCGTGGTGCTTATGTTGTTAGCAAAGAACAAAAGAAAGCCGACTTCGTTTTAATCGCCACAGGTAGTGAAGTCTCCTTAGCGGTTGCCGCTCAAGCGTTATTACTTGAAAAAGGCATCGATGTTCGTGTTGTCTCTATGCCATGCTGGAGCTACTTCGAAAAACAAGACGAAGCCTACAAGAAAGAAGTCATCAATCTTCCAAAGGCCAAATGTGTTTCCATTGAAATGCTTTCAACCTTTGGTTGGGCTAAATATGCTGACACAAATATCGGCTTAGATGAATTCGGTGCTAGCGCTCCTGCTAAAGACGTCTTCAAGAAATTCAATTTCACTCCAGAATACGTCGCTAGTGTTGTTGAAAAGCTCAAATAATCAAAACAAAATACAAATTATAGAGAAGTGGAGAAATCCACTTTTCTTTTTTTACCTTTGCTAAACGAATATATTTACTATATATTATAAGTAGGTAAGGTTTATGGCAGACTACGTCTATATTGAAAACTACGCAAATAAAGGAAAAATTGGTATCTCCATCAATGTCTTTGACAGCTTGGTGACCAATGCTTTAAGCAACGTTTCCGGAATCTCTATGAGTAGTGCTCATATGAAGCGTAATCAAAAGATCCGTTTAAATAGACCTGTTCAAACAACTATTAGACACGGTATCGTGCACGTTTGGGTCGCTGTGGATGTCGCTAAAGGCACCAATTTACAAGATGTCACTCGTAATATCCAAGAAGAAATCACCAATGCATTTTTAATGACCACAGAACAAGTGCCATTCGATGTCGCTGTCAAAGTCATATCAATTATTTAATCAATCAAAACGCTTTTTTTATGGAAAAAATATCTCGTAATCAAGAAAACTTTATAATCATGACCGTCATCTATGACGAGATTGCTGATCAAGTGGCTAGCAGGGAGCATAACTTCCGTGATGTTGATGAAATCATCACCGAAATGACTGATAACCCACGTCCTTTTAAGGAACACAGTGCTTATGTGCAAAACATGATTTCAAGTGTCTTAAATAACTATGGGGCTATCATCTCCGCTTTCCAACCACACTTAAGAAACTGGAAGTGGGAAAGACTACCATTATTAACCCAGTCCGTATTATTGATGAGCTATGCGCATTTCTACTATGTAGAAAAGATTGATAAGCGCATCGTCATTAATACCGCAGTGGAACTCGCTAAAAAGTATATCGAAGAAAAACAGGCCAAATTCATTAATGCGATATTAGACGAGGTACTCTAATGAATAATGATCGCCCAGTCTTTACCGTCAGCGATATCAACCAATACATCAAAGCCGTCCTCAGCAATGATGAGAACTTAAAGTTCATCTATGTGAAAGGCGAAATCTCTAATTTTAAAATGGCAAGCAACGGTCATTTTTATTTTTCTTTAAAGGACGATAAGTCTTTAATCGGTGCGATGATGTTTTCTAACTACGCATCAAAATGTAATTTTAAGCCAGAAAACGGACAAGAAGTTGTGGTCTTTGGCTCAATTGACGCTTATGTTGGTCGTGGGACATATCAAATCATTGTTTACCAAATGGAAGAAGTCGGAGCGGGCGCTCAGCTTCTAGAATTAGAAAAGCTCAAAAAGAAGCTCCTAGAAGAGGGTTTATTTGACGAATCTAGGAAGAGAAAGATAAATCTTTATCCTCACGCAATTGGCGTTATTACCGCGCCTAATAGTGCGGCGATTAAAGATATTCTGTTTAATCTTAAACGTCGATATCCAATTGCTGATATTTACGTCTTCTATAGCGCTGTTCAAGGGGAAAATGCCCCTAAGGAATTACTCAAAGCCTTCGAATTAAGTCAAACTTATCCTTTAGATACGTTGCTGATTGGTCGTGGAGGCGGCGCTAGTGAGGATTTAAGCGCTTTTAACGACGAGAAACTAGTAAGAGCGATTGCTAATTCAAAGATGCCTGTTATCGCTTGTGTAGGCCACGAAATCGATTCTACATTAGTAGACTTTGTCGCTGATAAGCGCGCTAGTACGCCAACAGGAGCGGCAGAGCTAGCGACAATTGACCGTCGTGAAATCGAAGAAAAGCTTTCATTCTCTTTACAAGACATGGAAGAAAGCCTAAAGCAAAGAATCCAAGGTATGAAAGATGATTTATCTTCTTATAAAGAAGATTTAGATTTAGAGATCCGTCAATTAGTGGCCCATTACACACAGTTATTAAATCAAAAGAAAGCCACTTTAGAAGCCCTTAATCCCAATAACGTTATTAAGCGTGGCTTCTCCTTAACAGTGGATGAAGAAGGTAAGCCAGTAAGCGACATTAAAGCGGTCAAAAAAGGTCAACATATCAAGACCATCTTAAAAGATGGAATCATCAATAGTGAAGTTATAGACACGGAGGAAAAATAGTATGGAAGAGAAATTTGATTTTGAAAAAGAGATGAAAAGATTAGACGAAATCGTCGCTAATATCTCATCAGAAAAACTCCCATTAGACGAATGCTTAGCCCTCTATAAAGAAGGTCAAGAAATCGTCAAAAAGCTTGAAAAAGCCCTCAAAGAAGCCGAAGAAAAGGTCGAAAAAGTCATTGAAAATAAATAAATCCATTAGTGGTTTGTTAGTTTTTAATTAGTAGATATAATGCTTTGCATTAGAAATATTATCCTGTGAAAGCAGGATTTTATTTTGTTCATAAATTTAGTTAACATAATCGCTATATGCGCATATAATGTATGTATGAGTAAGGTTATCGTCCATATCGACTTGAATGCTTTTTTCGCTAGATGTGAAGAAATTAGAGATCCGTCTTTAGAGAACAAGCCAGTGGCTATTGGCCATGATGGTAGAGGTGGCATTGTTTCAACATGTTCATACGTCGCACGTAAATATGGCGTTGGTAGCGCGATGCCAATGTTTAAGGCAAGACAGCTTTGTCCAAATCTTATTATCATTCCAGGCGATTATCATTATTACTCAACGATGAGTAAGAAGTTCTTTAACTTTGTTAGACGCTACACAAAGCTTGTGGAACCAGCCTCAGTGGATGAATGTTTCGCGGACTTTACTGAAACAGTTAAAGGACAGAAAGATGTTGTTGCTTTCTTTAGAAAATTACAAGATGACTTGTTTAAAGAAACAGGACTTAAATGTTCTATCGGTGTCTCCACAACACGTTTCTTAGCCAAGATGGCTAGTGACTATCAAAAACCAATGGGCTTAACAATTATTCATAAAAGAGATATTGAAAGTATCTTATTTCCACTTAAAGTGGAATCAATGTTTGGCGTGGGTAAAAGAACCGCTCCTAGATTAAAGAGTGTGGGTATCAAGACTATCGGAGACTTATATAAGAAACTAGAAGCAGATGATGAAGAAGTTAAAAACATCTGTGGCAAATTCTTCTATACGCTCAAAGAGTGGTTGGAAGGCAAAGGCTCTGATGAGATTGAACTTGAGAAGTGGGATCCTAAGTCTATTGGAAATTCCACGACATTACCTTATGACACTGATAACGCTACTGAGATTAAGAAATACTTCTTATCTTTAGCTAAAGAAGTCAGTGAACGTGCTCAAAGAGAAGATAAACTTGGTCATACAATTCAAATTGTGGTCAAAGACCAAACCTTTAAATCTTTTAATAAGTCTATAACTTTAGATAATCCGACGAATAAGTGGCAACACATATATGATTGTGCCTGTTCGTTGTACGATAAGCATTTCACACATCTAACTCTTAGACTTGTGGGAATCACGCTGCAAAACCTTATCGATTACACCGATATGGCGGTGCAAATGTCACTTTTCGACTATTCTAGGCACGAAGAGGAAAGCAAAACTAAATTACTCATTAACGAACTAAATCGTTCCTTAAAAAAGCCATTATTGAAAAGAGCAAGCGAGGTGAAGAAAAATGGAAATCGTTGACGCTATTGATTTGTTCCATCAATACATTCTCGTAGAGAAAGGTCTTTCTCCTCAAACTTGGATTTCTTATTTAGAAGACTTACAAGCTTTCTTTAATTACTATAACGATAAGAAAGACACCGCGGATTTACTTGAAACTGACCTATATGAGTTCTTAAAGTTCGAACTTTCTTTAGGTAAGTCTGTTTCCACAGCGTTAAGAAGGCTCTCTTCCACGAGAAGCTTCTATCTCTTTCTTAAGAAAGAAGGACATTATACAGGTAACATTCCTGAAATTGAGACTCCTAAAAAGCCTAAACATCTTCCTAACTGCTTA
>CACZNF010000013.1 GCA_902782395.1 uncultured Erysipelotrichaceae bacterium
CACCACTAAGAAGGTGAGGAACAAGGATAACGCTGATGTCCAAATAATAATGGATGTAGCAATCATTCTCAAGAATCTGTTGTGATAAATAAATTCCCAGACCACTAAGATAATGCCAGTGACTAATGTGCCATAGATAAACGTTAACCATGGCTTAAAGGCATATGAATCACCTAATAAGGTATTGAGTAAGAAGAATGTGATAACAGTGACTAACCAACCTAAACCAATGGATAAGAGTTTAAGGTATGTTTGTTTTCTCTTTTTGTTTTGAGAAATCTTCACGGCTTTATGTTCGCTTTGGAAGAAATCGTCAACACTAATACCATAGAAATCAGCGAGTGATTTTAAAACAAAAACATCAGGAAAACCTTCACCTCTTTCCCATTTAGAAACAGACTTATCGGAATAGTTGAACTTTTCCGCAAGTTCTAATTGGGTAAGGCCACTGGCTTTACGATAGTAAGCAAGGTTTTTTGCTAGTTGTTCTTGTTGGTTAATAATGTCGTTTTCCATAAATGCTTTTTGATTTTATTATTTATTTCATAAAAAGGCAAACTTTATGCAACTATGTTGTTTCAAATTAGTCTTTTTGTTTTAAGAATTGTTTAAGGAAGAGAATAGTGCGGCGATTAATCATTTGCATAGAATATAACTTATTAGCGTCTGTATTGGCTTTCTTGATTAATTCATTTCTCTTTTCATTAGCGAGATTAAGTGCGGATTTCAAGCCCTTTAATAAATCATAGATTTCATTGCTCTTAATCCATATCGCGTCATTATCAAAGTATTTCTTGAAGTGACGGTTTCTCACACTCACTAAAACTGAATCAGCGTTAAGATAGTCCACAATGTTGTCTGGAATCAAATAACGGTCATAGTCTTCTGAATATGGACATGGATTAATGTTCACTAATGATTGATTAGCGAATGAAACAACATCATCGCTTTGAAGCATACCCATATTAATAATGTTATGACTATCACCGATAGCTTTTTCTAAGTGCTCTTTATTACCGTGATATCCAGAGATATAAAGATTGATGCCAGGATTATCTAATTCTTTAAAGGCTTTAATTAATTCATAGACACCAAATCTTTCTTCTAAAGATCCGTTATAGAAGACGTATTTGCCGTATTGATTCTTGTTTTTAGCGACTGTCTTTGTATCTAAGATACCTTCAAAAGACATATTCGCTCTGTTGCTCTTATTAAATAATTCATTTAAACCAGGAGTTAAGGTGATATAGCCAGAAAGGTTACTGGCCTTATTTAATAAGTATTTAGTGTAAGAAGGACCCGCTGCTTTAATCATACTAGGAGTGTTATTACACACACCAATAATTGGTAAGTTATATTTCTTTGCTAAAGCAGTGGAATTATTTAAAACGTTTGGATTAAGGGTATCAGTAATAACGATAGCATCATTAAGTTCGATGCCATTCATAATCTTTTTACATTGAGCTTTTACTGATAAGTAACGTGAAATCTTTAATCTTCTAATACCGACGTAATGCCAAGAAATCTTACCTTCAGTTTTATTTTCTGCTTCCAACTTTTTAAGTTTGCAGTACTTTCTAGAGAAAGGACGAATAGAAATAACTTCCACTTGGTGAGTTAACGCTAAAGCACGAATCAAACGGTTATGAAGATTTTGAATTGAAGTATTTAAAGATTCCCATGCTGAAGAGAAGGCCACATAGTCCTCTTTCTTAAGCGCAGTTGTAAAATAGATAATCTTCATATATTCGTCTTTGTTTGGCTCGCCAAACACACCCACATTATAGAGTTTTATCTTCCTAATGAACACAAAAATGTTAAAATTGATGCATGGAAAAGATTGATAAAACATGGAATGAGTTTTTTAAAAAACTCCAGAACGAAGACTTCTGTCTAAAACTCAATGACTTTTTAAACAAAGAATATCGTGATTATACTTGTTACCCACCAAGGGAACTTTTATTCAATGCTTTTAGACTCACACCATTAGATAAAGTTAAAGTGGTGATTGTTGGTCAAGATCCATATCATGAACCAGGACAAGCCATGGGTTTATCGTTCTCCGTACCTGAAGGAATTAAGGTTCCTCCGTCTCTAGTGAACATCTATAAAGAGATTGCTCAAGAGTATAACTGCAAGATGAATTACTCCTCTGGTGACTTAACCTATTTAGCAAATCAAGGCGTTCTTCTTTTAAACTCTATTTTATCTGTCAGAGCGCATCAAGCTTTAAGTCATAATATTGATGAATATAAAAAGTTTTTAGCCGCAGTTCTTGAAGTGTTAGATAAACAAACAACCCCAATAGTTTTCCTTCTTTGGGGTGGTCCAGCGAGAAAATTAAAGGGCTATTTGCATAACCCTTCTCATTTAATATTAGAATGTATTCATCCATCCCCATTAGCCGCAAATCACGGGGGATGGTTCGGAAATAATCATTTTAAAAAGGCCAATCAATATCTTCACGATCATGGTGTGAAAGAAATCAATTGGCCTAACATATAATTATTCGTTAACTGTTACTTGTTTAACTGGGTAACGTTGATTGATCTTGATTAATGGTCCATAGATTGCAATGAATGCAAGTGTGGAGATTAAACCAGATAATGGAATGTAGAAGGCATTATATTCTAATGCCGCTTTTAATGTGTAGCCATACACTACAATTGAAGAAACGTTAGAACCGATATATCTCACTAATGTGGATAATAAACCAGCCACGAGAATAAAGATGATACCTTTGACGTTGTAGGTCTTTTGTTCGTCTGAGAAGATGAACTTTCTGAAGAAGCCCATCACAGCGACAGAGCCAAAACCAATTAAGTAGTCAAATGGATAGCAAGCAAAGCCATAGCCATCAGTTAAACATGTTAATAAACCGTAGATAATACCACCGGCAATGAAGCCATGTTGTGGACCATGTCTTAAAGCGATGATCATTAATGGCAACATTTGGAAGTTGATAGAGCCACCTGTTGGACCAACAGGAATCTTAATGAAGTTAAGAACAAAGGCTAAGGAAATCAACATACCTTCTTCAACGATTTGTCTGACTGTATGTTGCTTATTTGTGGCCATGGTGAAGGCAAAGGCAAAGTTAGTAAAGGCAATACCTAAACCGCTACCCCAAGAGAGAGTGACATCATGCAATGATGCATCGAAACCTTCTTGTGCAGTGTCACCAACGATTTTAGCGTAATCCATAACCGCGTTTTCATCCGCTTTAAAGAATTCCTTGCTTAAGATAATCATGCACATCGCAAGTAAGAAGAACATACCACTTGCGGTTAATAATTCTTGTTTGATTCTGCTCATACCAGCTAAACCGATACCAACAACAATCAAGCCTAATGTGATGTACATTGTGTAATTTAATTTGAAGCTAGAAGTGAAGTAAGTGATTAAGTTCACGTTGTAAACGTAATCTGTCTTACTAAGTCTATCTCCAGTCACTGTGTCATAAACCGCTTCTCTAATTTCATAATTAAGAATTGGTAAGAGTAAGAACAAAATAGCGAGGACTGCGCTTCCAATAGCGAAAAGCCATCCATATTTTGCCCAAAAGTTTTGAGTTTTTTGTTCCATAATGGACCTCCTTGATAAATAAAAACCCTCAAACTAGTCGAGGGAAGAACATTTTAAATAAAAAAGTTCCCTCCGCTAGAATTACCTAGATCAGGTACGGTCGGTCCCAAGAAGGACCCTCTCAGCCGAATTTCGTTCAGCTCCCACCAGTAATCATAAACTTTTGTTTACCTAATGCAACTGGATTTTTGTCACGTGTGATATATAAATCAGTAACATTATAAATGTTGTTGTGTTATAGTTATTACAGTTTGGAGGAACTCCCATGGAAGAAAAAGATATCAAGGAAAATATGGAAGGCTTACAAGAAGAAAATCAAGCCGATAGACCATATCAATCAATTGTCGAAGAAAAAAGACAAGAACTCTTTAAGGCGTATTCTACTCAAAGAAGAATTAGTAATATCCTTATGATCGTGATTCTCATCGCTATCGTTGGTGTCATGTTCTTAATTATGAATAATAACCAAGTTTTAAAGATTATTGGTTATGTTGGTGCCGGTCTTCTTTTAGTTGGTATGTTCCTTTACTACTTTTTAAGTAGAAAGGGCTTCCCAAAGAAAACAAAAGAATACATGGCTTATGTCACACAAGTGTTAAGAGATAGACAATTCAAAGACACATATGATGATGTGAAATACACTCCAGAAGAAAAGATGGCGGCTAGCGACTTTGCTGGTGATGGTGTCTATAAAGATGTAGCCATGACAAATTCCAGAAACATTGTGAGAATGGAATACAAAGGTCATCACGTCACTTATGGTGAAGTAGCGTTATTAAGACCTGCTCAAAAAAGACAACAAGTTCCACCTTTATTTGTTGGTAAATACATTGCCATGCCAAATGAATTAGAATTTGAAGGTCGTTTCGTTATTGCTTATAAGAATCCAAAACAACCATACGACTTACCAAACAATGTCGATGATTTAGTGGTCTTAGAAGAAAAAGAAGATTTAGTGGTCTATGGCCCACAAGATGCTGACTTCCGTAAAGTCTTAGGTGGAAACTTCATTAATGAAGTTCGTAGACTTAGATTAGATAACCATCTATTCAACGTTAACATTGCTGTCTGGGGTGGTCATTCCGCAGCATACTTAAGTTATGATGATGGAGTGATGGCTATCCCATTTGAAAAGCCATTTGATTACGAAGGATTTGAACAATCCTGCAAAGATGTTGACGCTCTCATTAGATTATTAGCGGGAGAATAATATGTCATCCGTCGGACGTTGGTATAGTATCCGTTGTTATAAACATAATGGTGCCTTACATAGAGTGTGGGACCGTGGTTTAGTATTAGAAAACAACGAAGACTATCTAGTCATAGCGACTAAAAAGGCCAAAGTTATTGAGGCTAATGGCCGCTGCTGGTTTACTAAAGAACCAGCGGTTACCATCTTCTCTAAAAAGGAATGGTGGAATGTTATCTGCATGATGAAAAAAGATGGCGTTTGCTATTACTGCAATATCGCTTCTCCAAGCATCATCGATAAAGACTCAATCAAATACATTGATTATGATTTAGATGCTAAGCTCTTTCATGATAATGAAATTAGAGTTTTAGATGAAAAAGAATATCTACACCATAAAAACACTTATCAATATAGTGACGAATTAGATGCGGTTCTAAAGAACCAAACCAAAATCATCGTCGAAAGAATGCGCAAAAGAGAATTCCCATTTAACGATGATTTGATTAACAACTATTTCGCCCAATATTTAGAAAGCACAAAGAAAGAATAAACATGGAATATCAAATTACTACAAGAAGCGCCGAAGAAACAATGGATCTTGGGCAGAAATTTGTTGCCCTCTGTAAACCTGGTTCTACATTCTGTTTAACCGGTGATTTAGGCGCGGGAAAAACCACTCTTGTTAGAGGTATCGCCAAAGCTTTAAACATTAAAAGCGTTGTTCAATCTCCAACATTTAACATTATGAAAGTTTACTTCGATGGTGATAGACCATTAATCCATATTGATGCCTATCGTCTCGCGGATGTGAATACTGATATTGGCTTAGATGAATACATCGGTTATGAAACCGGTATTACCGTTATTGAATGGCCAGAATTCATCAAAGACCTAATTCCAGAAAACGCTATCGAAGTGAATATTACTCACGTCCAAGATAACGTGAGAAACATTAAGGTAAAAAGCGCAGACAAAGAGCTTTTGGAGGGATTAAAGAAATGATTACTGTTTTATTAGATTCCTCAAATACAAACCTTTCTGTCGGCATCGCTAAAGATAACCTCTTATTGGATTACATTTCCTATGAAGCTTGGCAAAGACAATCAGAATACATGATTGTGGAACTTAACAAGCTTTTAGAAAAGCACAACATCCAAAAAGAAGACATCAAAGAAGTGATTGTCGCTAAAGGTCCAGGCTCATATACAGGCGTCCGTATCGCTATTACAATTGCCAAAACAATTGCCGTTGCTTTAGACGCTAAGTTATACGCTGTTAGTTCCTTAAGAGTGCAAAAAGATGGTGCACGTCCATCAATTTGCTTAATTAACGCAAGAAGTGGTCGTTCTTACGTTGGTGTTTATCAAGACCAAAAAATCTTACTTGATGACTGCATTATGAAAAACGATGAAGTCATGAACTACATTAAAGATCATCCAGGCTATGCTGTCTGTGGTGAAACTAAATATTTAAACATTGAAGGTGTGTTATCAAATAATCTTCAAGAAATGTTAAATCTTAAAGATTCATTAGAATCTATTAACCCACTTTCTTTGAAACCAGTGTACATGAAGGACTAGTATGCAGAACTTATTCGTTAATATTAGAGAAGCAAAACTAGATGATCTTAAAGCCATCATGGAAATTGAAGGTTTATGCTTTCCTCATGGGGCTTGGAGAGAAGAGAATATCCTTTACGAATTAAAGGAAAACCCTGTTGCTCATTTCTGGGTCATTGAACTCTCTATTAATAACGAACAAGGTTACCAAGTTGTGGGTTTCTGCGATTATTGGGAAACATTCGATAGTGCTACTATCTGTCAAATTGCTGTTCATCCTTACTTACAAAGAAAACAGTTAGGTTCAGCGATGATGGATGAAATCTATAACGACTGTTACGCGAAGAAAGTTAGAACACTAACTCTCGAAGTGAGAAACAAAAAAGAAAAAGCGATTAGTTTCTACAAGAAACACGGTTTCAAAATCGAAACAACCAAACCGCATTATTACGATAACGGTGATGATGCATATTACATGATTTTACAGGTGAAATAACATGGCATTAATATTAGCAATAGAATCAAGTTGTGATGAAACAAGCGTAGCAATTACTAGAGATGGTAAACTGCTTTCTAATGTCATCAACACACAAATAGAAGTCCACCAAAAATATGGTGGCGTTATGCCTGAGATTGCTTCTAGACTTCACTGTGAGAATATCTCATTAGTCTTAAAAGAAGCTTTAGAAAAGGCTGACGTTAAATTAGAAGACATCGATGCCTTTGCTGTGACTAGAGGTCCAGGTCTCATTGGTGCGCTTCATGTAGGCATGCAATGCGCTAAAACATTAGCGATGCTTTATAAGAAACCATTAATTCCCGTTCACCATTTAGCTGGACACATTTACGCTAATGAATTTAATGAAGAACTTAAATTCCCAATGTTAGCGGTTGTTGTCAGTGGTGGTAACTCTGAATTAGTCATCATGAAAGACCATATGAATTTTGAAATCATTGGTGAAACTAGAGATGACGCTATTGGTGAATGCTACGATAAAGTGGCAAGAGTCTTAGGCTTACCTTATCCAGGTGGCATCCCAATTGATAAATTAGCTAAAGAAGGCGAACACACATATCATTTACCAACACCATTAAGTGGTGAACATACTTATGATATGTCATTCTCTGGTCTAAAGACCAACGTCATTAATTTAGTGCATAATCTCGAACAAAAGGGAGAAAAGATCAGAGTGGCCGATATGTGCCGTAGCTTCCAAGATGTAGCGGTCGGTATGGTCATCTCAAGAGCGGTTAAAGCTATTAAAGAATATAACGTTAAACAAGTCGTTCTCGCGGGTGGTGTATCCGCTAACTCATATCTACGCGCAGAGATGCAAAAAGAGTGTGATAAATTAGGCGCTCACATCATCATTCCGCCAATGTGGTGCTGCACTGATAATGCAGCAATGATTGCAAAGGTCGCCGAACACTTGTATGATATGAAGGTTTTCGCTGGACTAGATTTAGGGGTCGATCCTAACTGGTCAATCGAAAAATGGAATGAATTTACGAATTAAGATGACAAAGTTATCTTAGATAACTAGAATAATTAATAAGGAGCATAGTATTATGGAACCTATGAAAATTACCAATTTCGAACTCTATGACATCGTCCTTAACGGCGACCAAGAAGAGATTAATTCCTTAGAAACATTAGAACTTGAAGGCTGGGTTAGAACCAACCGTGACAACGGTTCTATCGGTTTCGTGGAATTTAATGACGGCACATATTTCAAGAGTGTGCAGTTAGTATATAACGATAAATGCCCAAATCATGACATCTTATCTAGCCTTAAAACCGGTGCGGCTATTAAAGTCACTGGTAAATTAGTGTTAACTCCAGAAAACAAACAACCATTTGAAATCGCTGTTGAATCATGTTCTCTAGAAGGTGATGTCGATGATGACTATCCTCTTCAAAAGAAGAGACACAGCTTTGAATTCTTAAGAGAAATCGCTCACATTAGACCACGCGCTAATACATTCCAAGCGGTCTACCGTGTGAGAAGTGTGCTCTCATTCGCTATTCATGAATTCTTCCAAAACAATGGTTTCATTTATGTTCACACACCATTAATTACTACTAACGATGGTGAAGGTGCTGGTAACGTCTTTGACGTTGTGACACACGATACCAAAGATCCAAACAGTTTCTATGGCCGTAAAGTTAATTTAACAGTTACTGGCCAATTACACGTTGAACCATTCGCCTTAGCCTTTAGAGACGTTTATACATTCGGTCCTGCCTTTAGAGCGGAACACTCTAACACAGTGAGACACGCTTCTGAATTCTGGATGGTGGAACCAGAAATGGCGTTCACCGATTTAGAAGGTAACATGAATGTTATCGAAGACTGTGTGAAATTCTGCATCAACTACATCATGTCTGCATGTCCTCAAGAAATGGAATTCTTCAACTCCATGATTGATAAGACATTAATCGAAAGATTAACTCACGTCGCTAACAGTGACTTCAAGAGAATGACATACACAGAAGGTGTTGAACTCTTAAAGAAAGCAGTTAAAGAAGGCCATAAATTCGAAAATAACAACATCGAATGGGGTATGGACTTACAAAGTGAACACGAACGTTACTTAACAGAAGAAATCGTTAAAGGTCCATTATTCTTAACTGATTATCCAAAAGAAATTAAAGCCTTCTATATGAGAGAAAAGTTCTCAAAGAGAAGAAAGATATGACATCTTATTAAAGAAGATGCAAAAACTCGGAAACGATAAAGAATTAGATTGGTACTTAGACACCCGTAGATACGGTGGTTGTAAGCACTCTGGCTTCGGTATCGGATTCGATAGATTATTAATGTACATTACCGGTATGCAAAACATCCGTGATGTCCAACCTTATCCAAGAACAAGTAATAGCATTAAATATTAGGAGGTAACCCCATGATAGAAGAAGTTGTCGATAGTGAAAAAGTTGCCCGTAAGCAACGACTTAAAACACGTCTATTATGGATCGTTATTGCGCTTGATATCCTCATCTTTGGATACGCTGCTTACGAGATAATAGCTATTATCATTCAATTAACACACCAAGTGTAAAAAAGAACCTCTCATTTGAGAGGTTTTCTTTTATTGTTGAATTGGTTGATCGTTTTGTGGTGGGGTAGGAGTATTTTGATCAAAGTTTTCTAAACTCTTTTCAAATACTTTCTTAGAAAGTTTAATACCCCTGATAGTTCTTGCTAAATAGGCTTGGGCCGCAATCATATACCAAGTACCACCGATGACAACACATGGGATATAAATATATGACCAGATAGCTTCAACAGCGAAGTGTGGTTGATTAGCGAGCTTTGGCCAATCAGAAATCACTTTCCATTTACCAAAGAATGTGGAGTAGATTTCTGGATCACTGAAGTCCCAAGTGAAAAGTAGTGTACCAAAACCATTCGTAGTGTTAAATGGATCATATGTCCAATCTTTCACAATGGCATTTCTAATACAAATAGTGGCAATACCAGCGAGGATGATAATAATACCAATCCAAGCTTGCTTAATGAATAAACGGATATTCTTTTTAGCCGCATACATTCTTAATTGATGTGGTGTTTTAACAATGTGATTAGTAACAACATCACTGACCAAGGTATCGCATTTCTTACCTTGCCATTTCATCGTTCTAATCATGATGGAACCAATAATACCGATTAAAACAAAGATAATGATAATGACGAAAAGAAGGGCGATAAGCACTCTTTTATCATTCTCGGTCATCTTAATCATTAATACTGGATTCATTTCTTACCTCAATCATCAAATCTAATATCAACACCGTTATCGGTGTCTTCTTCATATTCATCAGCGTCAGTGTAATCGTTATTACCCTTTGGCTTATACACTTCAAGGATTTCATTGCTTTCATCTCTCACGACTGGTTCGTCATTGAAAGGATCTAAGAAATCCGCGAGTGGGGCATCATCTGCTTCTTTATCAGAGATTAATTCTTCTTTGGCTGGTTCTACTTCTGATTCAGGCATTGAAGGCGCTGGAGCAGGAGCGGGCTCTGGAATAGGAGCGGGTGCTGGTTCAGGCTTTATTTCTTCTTGGAAACAAGCTTGTTCCACGCTTTGTGGAGCAGGACTACTTATTGGAGTAATAATAGGCGCTGGTTCCTCAACGAAATTATTTTCATCAAGCATTTCTTCGAAAACCATATTGTTTTGTGGTCTTTCCACTTGTGGTTGTGCTTGTGGTTGAGGTTGAGGATTTCTCGCGGCTTCTTCCGCTTCTCTTTTTAAACGTAATTCTTTATCTTCAGGTAATTCTGGGAAGAATTTTTGACCAGTGAAAAAGAAGATAATTGATTTAAATAATTGGAAGATAAACGCTAATAAACCAATAACGGCAAAAAGTGCCAAAACTACTAGGAAGAATGGGCACAAAATGACATATAGGATACCGCGTCCGAACGCTTTAAGTAAATCTACCATCGTAATATTATTTTAAATATTAGAATTGTGATTTAGCAAATAGTTTTGAAAGAAACTTGTGAAAGCAATTCCAAGTGGGAATAAACCAAAGAGCATAAAGCCCATTGGTTTATCTATTTTAGTAAAGAAAATAACAAACAAAGTGAACATAATTAGGAAAGTAATTCCTAAGATGACATACACTAGTGGTTTCTTACATGAAACGATATGGAAGAGTAAGAAAACCGCAAAATAGAACGATAAAGCAATAAACGCTAATGCTGGTGGTCGATAGGTAAAAGCAAATATTAAACTGACCGCTAAACAAACTAGCAATCCACCTATATAAGGAATAAAAGAGTTAACACGTGTATTAGTTTCGACACCAATTTTCTTAATTTCAGTTAATAAAACGAAATGTGTTAATGAGCATTGAGTTAAGGCAATAAAGAGAATAAATAAATGCATTAATTCTTCACGATATGCAAATTCATTAAGCTTAAAAATGGTTAAGAAAGTAACCACGATATCCGCATTACTTAATAAGTTAATAAGAGGAATAAACGCATATGTTAAAACCACTTCAATTAAAGTGGAGCATAAGATCATCCAGAAAGGATTGATTTGTTTATCTAAAAGTAAACCAATAACAAAGCCAGAAATAACTGCAGGAACGATATAGAAGATTGTATCTGCAATATTAAATATCAAACATAAGCCAATACTAGCAATCGCATAGATAATGTAATACTTCTTTTGACAGAAATAAGAAACAACCGCACTGACAAAAGGTAATAACAAAATTAATAGAATCATCATAAATGGCACATAAGTATCAAGGACGATAAAAACTAAATTAATCGCGGTCATGATGGCCATATATGTGATGTTATGGACTAATGATGTTTTTTTGCTAAAAAGCGCCATACAATTATTTTACATTTTTTGTGAACAAAAATAACAAAAACTCTTATACTTTTGTTATGACATTGCGATTGCTATTCGTTTCGCTAACGTCATTAGCGATAGTGGTGTCTTGTTCGCCGACAAGAGACATCACGAATAACAAAAGCGCCATTGAACAACAAGAAATCATTAAAAATCACCAAATTCCTTATTTAGAAGCCTTGAACCAAAAGGAAAATCACTACATCATTTTTGTTTATTCCCAAACGTGTGGCTATTGTCACGATATGATGGGTGAAATCATAGATTTCGCTAAAAGTGAGATTTTACCAACTTACTTCATTAATACGCAAAATTATGAAGTCCCAATTTTTAAAGAAATCAAAGAAAACATCGCTAGTATTGATGAATTAGGAATTTTAGGAACACCCTCAATACTAGAAATAGAAAATAAAGTAGTTATCAGAAATATTGCTGGTATCGATAAGTGTTTATCATTTCTTATCGATAAAAGAATGAGTTAATTATTGCATGTACGTGCTTTTCTTTGCTAATATATTGTTAACAATATATGAATTATCAAAACGAATTAAACGAAAATCAATTTGAGGCTGTCACCACTGA
>CACZNF010000014.1 GCA_902782395.1 uncultured Erysipelotrichaceae bacterium
TAATGATACCCTTTCCTTCATGATCATCGGATTGGGCAAGTGGACTTCTTTTCTCATACCCCCACTCCCTATTAAGGATATGAGTAACGCCACCTCCGCTAAGCAAGCACGCGAGCCCAGCGAAACATTTTGAATAATTTAACTACGACCTTTAGGTTAGTGGAAAGGAGAAGAATTTCTCTAACCAAAAGTGATAGCGTAATCATATTAACAAACAAAGTGTCACAAAATTGTCACACTGTAACATTTTAGGGATAAAAGAGATTTGACGATAAATAAAAAAGCGGTAAACCGCTTTTATTTTGCTTGTTCAATTTGCGCTTGGCTGGCTTTTTTCTTTTTAATATAGTCAACAATGAACCAAATAAGGACCGCAGTGAAGGAAACAGATTGAGCAATAGAAATTCTAATGACCATTAAGTTATCAGCTTCATTTTCTTTATTGATGACATGGAGCATATTCACGATTGTGTTGTTCACAAAGTGATCGCCCATACCCATATAAAGATTACCAGTCATCTTACCCATCATAGCGAACTTAAAGCCCACTAAAGCGGATGTACCAATAAGCATTGCTGATTCTCCGATGAATCCACCAGCGCTCTTATTGCCATCAATAAAGCTTCTTAATGGAGCCATAATATGCCATAAGCCAAATAAGATAGAGGCAATAATACCAGCGATAACGAATTTATATTTATCACTAAGCATCTTTTGGAATAAGCCTCTGAAGACGCCTTCTTCCATTAAGACGTTGATAATGTTACCGATAACGCAGATTAAAAAGAAGATGAAACCAGTGCGTTTAACTTCCTCACCCGCATCAACAGAATAAGCGGTGACATAAAGCTCCACTGCTTGTAAATTGTTAGAAGCGGCTAAGATAATGATTTCCACGCCATAGGCAATGATAAAGACAACAATGCCAAAGGCAAGACCTTTAAGAATGTCTAAGAATGATTTGCCAGTTTTAAAACCAACATCACTAAACTTGTAGCGGAAAACAAATATCGCCGCTACTAATAAGCCAATACCAATAAGTTTATGAATAAAGGCCTCACCAAAGAAAGTTTGATCCGTACGAATAACAAAGTATTCTAAGGCACGGAAAGCAAAACAAATCACATAGATAATTAATACCGCAAGGATGGTTTTTAGTTTTGTGTTTAATAATTTAGATTCGTTCATAATTTTTCCTCATAGCCTCACTATTTTATCAATTAATTATTTCATGTCCAGCAAAACTATGTGTTTTATTCATCCGGTTTTCTATTCAAAAAAGAGTTTCTTTTTGCTTTAAAAGTGTGTCCTAACATTGTAGTCTTTGATTCTACTTTAGATACGTTAATATATTGTTTTACTTCATTAATCGCACCTTTTGGTAACCATGGATTAAAATGGTTAAACACCACTTCAATTACTTTGTTCTTGAGAATATTTTGATTCTTAATGATGAAGTCTCTTATTGGAGAGGACATCTTAAATACCCAAATAGGTGTCACTAATATAATTCTTTCATATTGATTAACATCACTATCTAAAGGTAATGTCTCCATTGGCCATTTATGCATAGCGAATCTACCACACCACCAGAAACCTAAATCACCTTCAGTTCTTTCTTTAGTAACTAATTCTTCAATATTACCCTTTTCTTTATTAGCGATTTCATAAGCAATCTTTTTAGTGAATTTCTTTCTAGAAAAATAGACAACTAGAGTCTTTGACTCTTTAGAGATGTCTTGATAATCATTTTCATCAAATTTAAAGAATTGTTGACTATATGAAACAAGAGCAACGTAACCCGTTATTAATTGTAAAACTCCTAATGTGAAATAAATAATATCTAAAGCGTTTAAAGGGAAGATAACGAATTGGATAATAATCCATAGCATTAAAGTAAAACCAAACACTGTTGATAAAACATAACCAATACGCTTATTCATAAGCATAAAGATAGAGGCGATAACATTAGAGACACCATTAACGATGATTAAGGCAATACCAGGGAAGACATAGTCTTGGAATAAGATATCCGCAAATGGTAAAACTTGGAAATACGGAATCAGTTCTTCCATGCGTAAGATACTACCATCTGGTTTAATTAACATAGCTATACCGCCAAATAAAGCCCCTATTCCTACAAATAAAGCTATTGTTAAAACAAGAATTTTAAAAACTTTAAATCTCATAATTTCTCCTTCATCAATACATTTACTAAATCCACGATATAGCGATTTCTATCTTCTTTTTTAGTAAAGTCATAACCCAGGAAAGATTTTTCATTAATCGCCCTTAAAAACGCTGATTGCATAGTACTAACAATTGAATTAGCAATCAGTTCTCTTTTTAAAGGATCTTCAATACCCTTACCAATTGTGTAGCATACAGCGCGAATGCATGTGTAAGTGTTTGTGCTTTCCCCATAATGAGCGTAATCATTAAGAATAGAAATCTTACTAATAGACTCATTAGCGAGCAAGAAATCAAAAACTTCACAAGCGGTTGTAATAACCTTTACCTTTGCTATTTCAAAAGGTGATAACCCTTTTTCTATTTCGTAAGTTGGTCTAAAGGATTTAATAACACCGGTAATGATGCTTTGAACACATTCCGTGATTAAATTGTCTTTATTTCCAAAATGATAATTAATTAAACCAACACTAACACCGCTTCTTGAAGTGATGTCTCTTATAGTTACTTTGCTAACATCTCCACCATTCTCATTAATTAATGAGATAGTGGTTTGAATAAGTTCTTCCTTGCAGTTATTTGTATTCATACTCAAACATAATACTAAACAATGTTCAGTTTTGCAATCAATAAAAAGGAAGTCAAATCGCTTCCGTTTTATTATCCCTTTATGACATCTATTACCAACCCATATCCATAAGCCAGGTGTTTAATAATCTTTCTTTCTCTTTTTGTTCCAACTTATTGTTAGCGAATTTATATTCACCAGCAATTTGACCATCAACTATATAAAGGATTCTAGTGCATCTTGCCGCCACTTTAGCGTCGTGAGTGACCATCATGATTGTTGTGCCTTCATCATTTAATTTGCATAATTCATCCATGACTTCTTTAGAAGATTGTCTATTTAAAGCGCCTGTTGGTTCATCAGCAAATAAAATGTCTGGATTATTAATCATACTTCTAGCAATACACGCTCTTTGAAGTTGACCACCTGATACTTCATTAATGTCATTATCAGCAATTTCTATAATGCCAAGCTTTCTCATTAACGTTTCCGCTCTTAATAGTTTTTCTTTGCGAGAAATTGTTTCTTTTTTGCTTTCAATAGAAGGAAGCAAGATGTTGTCCAAGATGGATAAGTTTTTCATCATAAACATTTGTTGGAAGATGAATCCCATTTTATTAAGTCTTAATTCAGATAATTCGTTCTTACTCAATTTAGAAATATCTTTTCCATCAAAGATGACCTCACCAGAAGTGATCTTATCCATTCCAGAGATGCTATAAAGCAAAGTACTTTTACCACTTCCAGAAGGACCCATGATAGCGACCATTTCGCCTTTTTCGACTTTCAAATTAACATTTTTTAAAACGTTGTTTTGTCTTTTTTCAACGATGTATGTTTTACATAAATTTTTAGCTTCAATAATATTCATATTTGCTTCCTCCTATTATTCGATACTCGCAGTATCTGAACTCTTAATTGTCTTTGTAATGAGTGATGTGATAAAGGCTACTACTAATGTTGCCCCTAAAATGATTAATGGATAGATGACAAAGATACTAAATGGATTAATAGCAAATGTCATGTTCGTCATACCCATTGATTGGAAGATTGGCCCAATCGTTAGATACGTAAGTGGGATGGAAATTGCTCCGGCGAATATAACCGCGATTAAGGCGGCGATACCAAACCTTATCATATGGTAGAGGATAATTCTTCGATCCTTAAAGCCAACGGCCTTTAGAATCGCTATTTCATTCTTTTCATCGCTGATAAATGAGCGTTCCATGAGGACTACTACTAATGTCACCACTACTAATGTAATAGCGAGGAGTAACTTTTGAACTGTTTCCATTGTTGGCACTACTCCAATACAATCCGCTTGGAATTCTGCAGCGGTTTGGACTTCTATTCCATCATAATATTCCGCTATTTTTTTCTTACGTTGTTTAATTACATTATTAGATGGATGATCATCAAAATTGATTTGGAAAGCCATCCAGGAAGTAGCGTATTTGAGACTTATTGGAACACTTTCATGAATTCTAGCTACTTCACCAACTAAGTTCATGCTTTGGAAATAGGCTGTCACAGTTGCTTGAACTGGACCTGTTCCATAATCTACGGTGACGGTATCACCAATATGAGCATTAATCTTTTTTGAAATTGTTGGAGTAATAGCAATTTCATACATATTTTGCGGGGCAGTACCTTTGGTAAATGAGTACATATCAATCGTGGTACCAATACCTTGTTGGAATGTAATTGAATACTCATTTTCATTACTCTTTACTTTAAAGATATATTGGGTGTCCACGAAGACGTGTCCTGGCATATCCATATCTTTTAAATCGTTTTCTACTTTAGCAATATATTCTTGGAGTTCTTCATTACCACCTTCGTGCATGAAAGACATTTGCTTATCTTGATCACTGAAATATAAGTCACTAGGGGCCGCAAATGAATCAACAAGATTATCACTTTTCATTGTGTTCACTGTGTTAGTAAGCACGAGCACAAAGGCTGTACAAAGGGCAAACACAGAGGCAACAGTAATATATTTCTTTTTATTACTAATAACATCATTGACCGCCATAAAGGTCACTGAATTTGTTTTGCTCTTAGAGAGTTTAAGTTTTGATTTCTTTTTAAATCTTTCACCAGTTTGACCTTTTCTAATCGCGTCTACTGGTGTGGCTTTTGAAACAGAACCGGTTGCCAAATAGGCAAAGCCTAATATTAATAAGATAACTATCGCGGCACCAAGAACATTTGGTAAGACTCCTAATCCACTACCTAACACCATAGTATTGGTAACACTCTTAAGTAACAAACTAGCAAATGGGAAGCTTAGTCCAAAACCAATTAGTGAGCCTAATACCGCCATGACCAAATATTTAGTGAGGTATAAACTCTTAATCTTAAAGTCTCTAATACCAATTGCTTTCATTACTCCAATCTCACGATATTCTTCAGTGATTGTAAAGGTGATAGTAAATCTTAAGATGACGAATGAGACGATAATTAAACAAACACTAAGGATTAAGGTGATAAAGGCTAAGATCATGTTCATGATATAAGCCATTTCAATCGTGGCTCTTGGTCTAGAAAACATTAAGGTTGTACAGTTATTTGATAAGCCTACATCCACTGCAGAAACATCATCTGTATCAATATAGGCAAATTCACCTATTTTGCCTTCATTAACATCATTTCTTAAACTTTGATAATCTGTTTTGCTTAAGAAAAATCTAACGTTATTAAGCATGTCTGAACCAAACAATGCATCTTTAAGGATACCATCATAGGCTAAGCTAAGTTTTACAGTATCGCCTTTAAGAATGACTTTATCACCAGTTTTTAATTTGTTAGCGTGTGCAAATCTATAAGAACAATAGAAATGTCCTTCTGGCACAACTGTCGCCACTTTATCATCGCTATAAAAATAATTAAGACCACTATCTTCTAAGCTTTGCACTAATAATGTGTTATCAAATACGGCCTCTTTATCATTCTCTCTTGCAACGTTTTCCTTACCACAGTAAATAACTTCATCAATACGATATGATTTGACTTCATCAATACTTGATAAGATTTCTTTAAAGCCATCTCCAGACTCTTCCGCTCCTTTTCTAGCGGCAATATAATCACCTAAACCTGCTTGTTTAAAAAAGTAATTAGTGCCATTAGAAATAGTAATAACGTTATTAAGACCACTAGCGACAAACATAGACGCTAAAAGAATGAATATGAGCATGATGATATTCATTGTCTTTTTACGTTTTAAATCTTTTTTTAATATTCTTAGAAACATAAATAATAACAGCTCCTTTCCTAGCTTCCGGGAGTATTGTAAAGGAACAATTATTAAATAATCATTAAATGGAAATTTATTTTATACTTTCAGCACTTTTTAATAACGGTAACTACGTTAAATTCGTTATTTTCTATTTTTGCAAAAATGTCTCCGCCCATCATATGCATGAGATTTTTACAAATATATAAGCCTAAACCACTACCATCTTTATTCTCTACGTTACTACCACGATAGAAAGAATCAAAGATATGAGGCAATTCTTCTTCATTAATGGATGATCCTGAATTAACGATATATATTAATTTATAATCTTCTTCTTCCTCAATATGGATTTTAACATATTGTCCATCACCATATTTAATCGCATTCTCTAAGATGTTTTGTAATACTTCTTCTAATCGATCTATATCACCTTTAACAAGGCAGTTTTCATATGGCTCTATTTCAAAAGCAGTATGAAGATGAGTGAATTTTTCTTTATATAATATTTCGATTTTATTAATCAAATCAGATAAATATAACTCACTATTATTGACAGTAAGATTAAGGAAGTCTTCTTTAGAAGCATTCACAATATCAGAAACATGTTTTTCGATTTCTTTAACATTTTTATCTATACCCTCTAATGCTTCTTTTCTTTTTCCAGGTGTTTCATAGATACCTTCTTTAAGCGCTTTAGAATAAAGCTTAATCGCACTTAATGGGGTTTTGATGTCATGCGAAATAGAAAGAATTAAAGTCTTTTTATCTTTTTGTAATTTAAGTTCATTCTTCTTATTTGTTTCTAAAGTTTCTCTAAGCATATCCATGCCCCAGACAAACTTACCAAAGTTCTTATTCTTTTCTTCTTTAATTGGGTTAGTAAGATTACCTTTAGCAAGTTCAGCGGAATAATTGCTTAATTTATTAAATGGTTTTAAAACCTTTAAATCGACATAGACTAATACCCCTAAAGTTAAAAGGAATGTCATAGTTAAACCAACATTCATCATTATAATAGCGGTTAAATCATTATTCTCCACTTTATATTCAATAGAATATAATTTACCGTTCACATTAATGACAGCATAATCATTATTTGTTTTATATGTATCATCATATTGAACAATTTTTATGACACTTTTATAATCGTCAGCATTAACTGTTTCTCCTGCTTTCAATGCCATTTCAATACGGTTAATATCAACGCGATATTGACGATCTTCTCCAGTTGGTTTACTAACAAAATAAACGATATTGAAAGCAGCAATTAAAATTGCTTCTAAGATCAAAAAGATAATAGAGTTTCTTCTAAATTTACTCATAGCGGTAACCATTTCCCCAAACAGTAATAATATGTTTAGGATTCTTTGGATCTGCTTCTATCTTTTCTCTTAACCATTTAATGTGAACAGTTAATGTTTGTATTTCAGATTCACTATCACTGCCCCAAATGTTGTTAAAAAGATATTCTTTCTTTAAAGTTGTGCCTTTATTCTCAATTAATAACTTTAATAATTCGAATTCTTTATCAGTAACAGGGATAAGTTTATTATTTACGGACAAGGTATTATTAACGGTATTTAAAATAAGATTACCTTCATGAATTTCTTCAATAGCGTATTTTCTTTTAAAAACACCTTTGATTTTAGCAAGTAAGATATCAATATCATATGGCTTTTCGACATAATCATCTGCGCCTAAATATAAGCCCGCTAATTTGTCTTCTTTGTCGGATTTAGCGCTGGCAATAATGATATAGGCATTAGAAGTTTCTCTAATTTTAGAGCAAACTGCTAAACCATCAATTCCTGGAAGCATAATATCCAAAACAAAAATCTTAGCCCCGTATTTTTCAAATAATTCTAGAGCTTTTTCTCCACTAGTGGCAAGACACACAGAATACTTTTCTTTTCTTAGGAAATCGCATAGTAGATTGCCAATTTCTATATTATCTTCAACGATGATGATATCTGCCATAGATAATTAAACCTCTTATATATTTTACATAGAATAAAAAAAGACCGACATATTTATTCACATCAGTCCTAAATATTTGAGATGGTGCCCCCTGGCGGAATCGGACCACCGATTCATCCTTACCATGGATGCGTAATACCATTTTACTAAGGGGGCAGCATTAATAATTATACATAAATGCTTATCTATATCAATAGAAAATAAATACGTTTTTTGTTAGGGGATATTAAATATCCTCTTCTAGTTTACGGGCTTCTTTTTGTCGCATTGAAAATGTGATAGAACGAAGAATAAACCACGTTAAAGCGCCGAAATTAATAACCATATTAACCGCTTGAAAATTATCAACGATTTCTCTCATTGGAAGATCATCTAAGAAATATAAACGAGCAAGAATTAAAACAAAGAACATTAAGGATGTTCCCCCAATGAAACCAACGATAATCCTTTGATAAATATCAAAGTAAGAGACTCCTCTATTATTGCTCATTAGATTTCTTCTCCATATAAGTCATAGACATAACTTTCAGTGATTTTTACTTTAGTAATGTCTCCTTCTTTAAGCTCTCTTGAGGAACGGAAAAGGATTTTGCCATCCACATCATCAGGAGCGTTAAAGTAACTTCTAAGTAAATAATAGCTGTTTTCTTTGCCCACTACTAAACCTTTCATCACTTCGCCAATGTGCTTTTTGTTTAAGTCATAGGAGATCTTCTGCTGTAAGGACATTAGTTCATCTAAACGTTTTTGTTTAGTGGATTCTCTAACTTGATGTGGATAGTCATAAGACTTGGTGCCTTCTTCTCTTGAATAAGTAAAAGCAC
>CACZNF010000015.1 GCA_902782395.1 uncultured Erysipelotrichaceae bacterium
AAGAAAGAATATCGTCAAACTAAAGGTCAACCACGTAATGACAGAATTAAAGCATTAGTGAAAGTTGATGCCGCTAAAGAAAAGCTCGCACAAAGTAAGAAAGACTTAGTGTGGTTTAGATATGTTAATAAGAAAATGTTATCCACAAAGAAGGCTTTGATGAAGATCTATGAAAGAGCCCAAGAGGATAAGGAAAAGAAGGAGGGTAAACAAAGATGATTTCAAAAGAATTACAAGCCCAACTCGATAAAGAGTTTGCCGCGGCTAATGAAGACTTAAATATTAAAAAAGAAACTGTCTTAGAAGTTAACCACCTCTGCATGTATTTCCCTATTAACGTCGGTTTCTTAAAAACTAAACAACTAAAAGCGGTTGATGATGTCAGTTTCACAGTTAAAAGAGGTGAAACCGTTGGTTTAGTTGGTGAATCAGGATGTGGTAAAACTACATTAGGTAGAACCATCCTTCAACTTTATAAACCAACCGCTGGTCGTATTATCTTTAACGGTCAAAGAGTTAATCCAGGTACCAAGATGGATATCTTAGAACTTGAAGGTAAGATTAACGAGATGAAAGCGCTTATCGCTGAGCTCGAAGAAAAAGTTAAAGAAGGCGATCCTGAAGCTATTGAACAAACTAAACTCGCTAATGACCGTATCGAAAGATTACAAAGAAATATCGATAAGATTAAAGCTAGTAAGAAATACTATCGTGGTTTAGTAAAAGAATTTAGAAAACACGCTCAAATGGTTTTCCAAGATCCATATTCATCATTGGATCCACGTATGACTGTCGAAGACATCATCGCTGAACCATTAGACGCTCATAAGATTTGTAAAACCAAAGAAGAACGTCACCAACGTGTTGAAGAATTAATGAAGATGGTTGGTCTTTCTAGTGAACACGCAACTAGATATGCTCATGAATTCTCTGGTGGTCAAAGACAAAGAATTGGTATTGCTAGAGCCTTAGCCCTTAATCCTGAATTCATTGTTTGTGATGAACCAGTATCAGCGTTAGACGTTTCTATTCAAGCGCAAGTTATTAACACATTCAAAGAGTTACAAGAAAAGCTTAAATTAACTTATATCTTCGTTGCTCATAACTTATTAGTGGTTAGACACATCTCTAATAGAATCGCGGTTATGTACTTAGGTCATATCGTTGAGTTCGCAGATAGTGATGAATTATTTGAAAATCCATTACATCCATACACTAATTCGTTATTATCAGCTATTCCTGTTCCAGATCCAAAAATCGCGAAGAGCAATAAGCGTATTATTATGCAAGGTGATATTCCTTCACCACTTAACGCTCCTAGTGGTTGTCCATTTAGAACAAGATGTCCAAAAGCCACTGAAAAATGTGCTTTGGAAAGACCAAAACTCATTGAAGTTAAACCAGGTCACCAAGTGGCTTGCCATCTAGTGGGACAAGATAAATAAGGTAAATTAATAGTAAAAGCGGATGAATAATCATTCGCTTTTTCTTTTTGTTATACGCATAGGCGTTATAGAATAAATAGCGATTGTTTTAGCAGATTTATGTCATCTAATCAGTCTTATTAGTAGGAGGGACAAGATATGAAATCCTTAAAACCTCAAATTAAATTATCAGTACTCATGTTAGCGCTTTTAGGTGTGACCGCTTGTGGTTACTCTTCTGGTAAAAGCAATGGTTACTACTATAGTGGTAATTATTATAGTAAGAGCAATTACGAACCTCCTATTTCTAAACCAGCAGATAACTATCAAAGCAGAAGCCAACAATCTCAACAACAGAGCACTTATTATGAAAACCCATTTGTTAATGTCGCTACCGACAACACAAATAATGTTTCTTTAACTAGTAGTACATTTGCCTACACCACGATTAGAGAAGAAATTAATGGTAATAGACTTTATAACGTAAAGAACATGGTTAAAACTGAAGAGATGCTCAACTACTTCTCTTATGGTTATGTTAATGACACAGAAAACGCTTTAGCGGCTAAATTAGAATTAGATAAGTGTCCATGGGACAATAGCCACTACTTAGCTTCTGTCGTTGTTAAAGCTAAACCATCAGTCACAGAAAATGTTAAAAACAATATCGTTATTCTTGTTGATAAAAGTGGTTCTATGTCTCCAGTCATGAGCTTAGTTAAAACATCACTTAGAACACTTGTCGAAAATATGGGTGATGACGATATCGTATCTATTGTTTCTTATGCTTCTGGTTGCAAGATCGAATGCGAAGGTAAAACAGGTCAAAACAAGAATTATTTAAATACCGTCATCGATGGTTTAAAGGCTAGTGGCTCCACGAACGGTGAAGCTGGCTTAGAAACAGCTTATGATGTCGCTTATAAATATTTCTTAGAAAACGGTAACAATAGAGTGGTTATTCTCACGGACGGCGATTTTAACGTCGGTAAAACAACTGGTGAGGAATTAACCAAGTTAATCAAAAAGAACGCTTCTGATGGCGTTTATCTCACCTGCTGTGGCTATAGAAGCTATGATAACGAAACCTTATACACTTTAGCGAATAATGGTAATGGTAACGCCTATTACATTGATGGTGAATTAGAAGCCACGAAAGTCTTTGAGCAAGAATTAGGCAAATCATTATACGTCACTGCGAAAGATGCGAAATGCCAAGTACAATTCTCTGATAGAGTTAAATCCTATCGCTTACTTGGTTATGAAAGTAGACAAATAACCGATCAAGAATTTGATAACACTAGAAAAGACGCTGGTGAAATCATGTCTGACCACACCACAGTGGCATTATATGAATTAGTGATGTCCAATAATAACGTACATCAAGATGATTACTACTTTAAAGCCACTCTTCACTATAAGGAACCAACCACTGAAGACAATAAAGAAGTTATTGCCACTAAAACAGATATTTCTGTTGAAAGAAGAGATGACTATAACTTCGCTAGTTATGTCGCTGAATTCGCTCTTATCTTAAGCGAAAGTAGATATAAAGGTCTCTCATCCTATACGCACTTATTAGGTAATATTGACCAACAATCAATTACTGATAAATATAGAGACGACTTTGTTTCCTTAGTTAACAAAGCTAAATCTTTAGCCGAAAGAGCGTAATCATCTAAAAGACAAAGTAAAAGCCCCGATTCGTTCGGGGCTTTAATTTTCTTGATACTATTTTTCTTATTTCTTTTCGTTTAAGCCATATTTACGGTTGAAACGATCGACACGACCATCGGATTGAACAAATCTTTGTTTGCCGGTGTAGAATGGGTGGCAGTTAGCGCATGTATCAACTTTGATTTCTTTTAATGTGGAACCTGTTTCGAATGTGTTACCACAGGAGATGCATGTGACTGTGCAACGATGGTATTCTGGATGGACACCTTTTTTCATAACTTTTTTCTCCTTCCGCCTTGAACTGTAATGTCGTTCAAAGTAAGTTTGCTCATAAATACTAACAAATAATGCCACTATTGGCAAATATATTTTAAAAAATATCCTTTTTGACTATAATTACATATTGATGGAAACGAATAACTATCCTAAAAACGATACATATATTCTCATCCCAGCGTATCGTCCTGATCACTTATTAATCGAATTATTAATTAATCTTAAAAAAGAAAATTTTGATGTGGTCGTTGTAAACGACGGTTCTGGAGAACAATACGATGATGTTTTTAAAGAAGCGGAAAAATACGCGACTGTTTTAAAACAAAATATTAACCGTGGTAAAGGTGCAGCGTTAAGATTTGGTTTTTCTTATGTAAACCTACATCCTAATAATCATAATTACGTCATTACTTGTGATGCGGATGGTCAACACGCTGTTAAAGACATTATTAGAGTTAATGATAAATTACATGAAACTGATAACATCGTTTTAGGTTCTCGTAAATTTGATAAAAGCGTGCCTAAAAGAAGTAGAAACGGTAACTTCATGTCGAGATTATCTAGAACATTAATTACTAAATCATATGTTCCTGATGATCAATGTGGTTTACGTGGTTTCCCAATTAAAGAGATTTTCAATATTGTCACTCTTCCTGGTGACCATTATGAATATGAAATGAATGTTATATGTAATCTTCAAATTAAGAGATTAAAGTTTGAAGAAGTACCTATTGAGACTATTTATTTAGATGGTAATAAATCATCACACTTCAAGCCAAACTTAGATACATTCAGAATCCAAAGAAGTATTTGGATGAATGCGATCGCCCCACTTGTGTGCGCTTTATTTAGCATCGCAATGATGATTGTCTTAAATGCGATTTGGAGAAATGTTGGTTTATACGTCTACCTATTCTTAGGCTGTTCATATCTTTTCTACTACCAAGCTTTAATGGGTGTCACCGCTTTTGTGTGGCCCACAAAGAAGATGGGTAGAAGAGTTTTAGTGGAAGGTGGATACGCCACTATTAAGACAATTATCATTTTCTTAATTGTCTCGATTTTGTATGAGGTCCTACACATTTTCCCTTCAGTGGCGTACACAATAGCCCTTCTGTTAACTTTCTTATTAAACTTCCCGCTTGCTTACCTAGTATGGAAGTTAAAAAATAGAAACGATAATAAAAACAACAAGGAGTAATATTATGAAAGAAAATTTTGCAATTATTACCGACGCCGGTGGCGACTTCACTAGAGAAATCATCGCTAAATACGGCATTGAAGAAACCCCAATGAGCACAGTGGTTTGGCCAGATGGTTCTAATAAACCAACAGACTTATATTGGGACACAATGAAGCCAAATGAATACTTCACTTTAATGACCAATAAAAAGAACAATTTCTCAAGTTCTATTCCCGCTCCTCAAACAATTATTGATAGATTATCCGCTTTAGCAGAAGCTAATAGAAACGTTATTGTTATTACTATTTCTTCTTCTATGTCTGGTGGTTTCAGCGCCTTCACTGTTGCCGCTAGAGAAGTAATGGAAAAATATCCAAATATTAAAATCGAAGTTATCGATTCATTAAGATATAGTGGCGCGATTGATTTAATCGCTGTTGAAGCTAGCTTATGCCGTGAAAAAGGCATGGACTTTGTTAGCACTGTTAATTACTTAAGAGATTTCAGATTAAGAATTCACCAATGTGGTTTCATTGATGACTTATTCTTCTTAGCGAGAAAAGGTAGAATCGGTAAAGGTAAAGCCTTTATGGGTTCTTTAGTGGGTGTTAAACCATTAGGCGATCTCTGTAATGAAACAGGTCAAACCCAAATCATTGGTAAAGCTCGTGGTTATAAAACAGTGATGAAATTATTCCCTGAATATATTAAAGCCACGATTGGTGACACTAAAAATAAAGCCTTTGTTGTCACTTATTCTTTAAGAGAAGAACAAGCTTTAGAAATGAAAAAGATGATTGAAGAATATTTCAAACCAGAACATTTAATCTTTGTTCCAGTTGGTCAATCCACAGGTTGTAATGTTGGTCCAGGTTTAGCCGCAGCATTCTACGCTGGTGATGAACCAGTTTCTCCATACTGTGAAAAAGAAAAAGAAATCTTAGAAAAAATCATGAAGGAATAAGATGCCTCAACCAGTAATTATTATTCTCATCGTTGTTGGTGCTTTATTAGTCTTAGGATTAATCTTTTCCGTATTCTTTACTTTCCTCGTGGCCTATAAGGTCTATAGCAAAACATTAATGCGAGATAAGAATAGCCATTGGGGTAGAGAACATTGTTCTGAACCAGGCAATCCCGCATTAGAAACAATGTGGAAGAGAGGTCTTAAGTGGGCAGAAAAAGATAAATCATTTATTAAAGAATTATCTATTCAATCAGACGATGGTTTAAAACTTGTTGGTGAATGGTTTGATTATGGTTTTGATAAAACAGTGATTATTCTTCCAGGTAGAAGAGAAACATTAGTGTATTCCTACTACTACGCTCAACCATATAAAGAATTAGGTATTAATGTTTTAGTTATCGATCAAAGAGCGCATGGTCTTAGTGAAGGTACATATTCCACATGTGGTATTAAAGAAGCTGATGACGTCAAGTTATGGCTTAGATATATGCATGATGTATTAAATCAAAAAGAATTATTCATCCATGGTATTTGTGTTGGTACATGTGTGACCGCGATAACTGCGGCGACATTTAAAGAACCATACTTAAAAGCGGTCGTTATGGACAGTGCTTTTATCACCTATAAAGAAATATATAAGAACCACTACATCGAAAGTGGTCATGCTTTATTCCCTGTCTATTATCAAATTTGGATGTGGTTTAAACACTTCACTAAATGCGATATTGAAGACGCTAAAACAATTAATTATGTGCCTAAGTTTGATAATCTTCCTGTTCTTTTTATCTGGGGTACAAAAGATGTCTATTGCTTACCTGAAAAAAGCAAAGAAGTCTACGCTGCTTGTTCCTCAAATAAGAAAGAAATTGTGTGGTTTGAAGGGGCCTTACATTCTAGAGTCAGATTAAGCGATGAAGAACGCTATGACAGTGTTATTAGCGACTTTTTCGCAAGAAATGCTTGATTTGCAACCAAAAGTTGCGTAATTTCTAACCAGAGTTGGTGGCGCAACCAAATGAAAAATTGCTAGATTGTTGGTGTCAAAAACAGGAGGAAACGATTATGACAATTGAAATCGCAGACAGATTAGTTAAATTAAGAAAAAAATACGGTTACTCCCAAGAAGAACTCGCGGATAAATTAGGCTTATCAAGACAAGCAGTTAGTAAATGGGAAAGAGCCGAAGCTTCTCCAGACACAGACAATCTTATTTGCTTAGCGAAATTATATGGAGTATCTCTCGATGAACTCCTCGCTACCGAAGAAGATATTGACACTATCGTTGAAGAACAAATCAAAGATAATAAAGAAGAAGCGCCCGCTCAAGAAGAAAAGAAAGTTGAAATCAAAGACGATGAAGTAGTCTTATTCAGCAAAAGCGGTAAGAAAGTCACCATTAATGATGATGGCGTGACCTGCTATAACGCTGATGGCTCAGTTAAGAAACATCAATTCGATACCAAGATGGCGATCATCGGTGCTGTTGAAGGCACATTATTCACATTAGCCTTAGTCGCTTATATCGTTGTTAGTGCGCTTCTTGGTTGGTGGGGTATCATGTGGATAGTCTTCTTTATCCCAGAAATCATTTGTTCTATTGCTAGAGCAATTGTAAAAAGAAACGCTAACCACTTCAACATGGCTTTCGTAGCGATATTTGCCTTCTTCTTAGTGAGCCTTACCATACCAGTCGCTCTTGGTACATATGGTGATCCAATGTTATGGCATCCAATGTGGGTAGTCTTCTTAGCCATTCCAGCTTATCACTCCACTGTCGGAGCAATTAACAAAGTTCTCGGTAAAAAAGAGGATGACGATAAAGAAGATAAAGACGAGGATGATGACTAATTAAATATGGCAAAATACGTAGTTTCTTTAGGTGGTAACGCACTAGGCAATAATCCTAGTGAACAAAAACAAGCATTAATAAAAGTCGCTGAGGCTATTACTGGTTTAATTATGGACGGTCACGAAGTGGCTATAGTCCATGGTAACGGACCTCAAGTCGGTATGATTAATCTTGCTTTCGAAACATCTAAAGAAACACCTAATATGCCATTCCCTGAATGTGGCGCGATGAGCGAAGGCTATATTGGCTACCATATCCAAAATGCTTTATATAACTCGTTTAAAGAAAACAATATTAACAAATCTGTCGTAACTTTAATTTCGCAAGTTTTAGTGGACCCACAAGATCCACTTTTCTTGCATCCAAGTAAACCAATTGGTTCCTTCTATACAAAAGAACAAGCCGAACAAATTAGTAAAGAAAAAGGCTATATCATGAAAGAAGATGCTGGAAGAGGTTATCGAAGAGTCGTTCCTTCACCACTTCCAATCGATATTATTGAAAAAGAATCTATTAAAGCTCTATTAGATAATGGACAAGTTGTCATATGCGCAGGTGGAGGTGGCATCCCTGTTATTAAACAAGATAACAAATTAGAGGGTGTGGCCGCGGTAATCGATAAAGATTACGCTTCCAGCAAGCTCGCTAGTCTCATAGACGCTGATTATTTAGTTATTTTAACCGCTGTGGATAACGTTCATCTAAACCACGGAAAAGAAAACGAAGTAATCTTAAAAGA
>CACZNF010000016.1 GCA_902782395.1 uncultured Erysipelotrichaceae bacterium
GGTATGTTCTCTTCCTTATCTACTGACAGTGCAATGAAACAAAGATTAAGACCTTGGTACCATAGTAGTGTTCTTCTCACTAACTTAATGAGAAAAGGTAGCAAGATTATTGATAACCCTGCTAATGACCCAGAAGTTGATAACACATTTAGAAGTATGGGTGTCGTAGGTGAAGATAATACTTATGCGGGTATTGTCGCTGTTAATAGAGGTATGATGCCAGTTACTAAGAAATTTAGAGTGGCGGAAGAATTCCTCGCTAACGCGACTACTCCAAATAAGATTTATGTCTACATCTATAACGAAAGTGATTTAAAGATTGGTGAAGACGGCTTTGTTAAAGAGAACCAAGTTTTAGATTTATCTTTAAAAGATGAAATCGAAATGACTATTCCTCAAAACTCTATGGTCGTTCTCTCATCTAAGGAGCTATAGACTATGAAAAAAAGATTCTTAGGCTTATTGCTCTTACCATTCATGCTTATTGGCTGTGGTCAAAATAATAATGACACCGCTAGTTACAATCAAGAAAGCATCCAAAGAACCGCAAAGAGTGGTGAAATTGGTGACTTTAATTTAACAGGTCCTGAAAACGGTTTTGTGACCGATACAGGCTTTACATTCACATGGCAAGAAGCTAGTAACGCAGATAATTATCAAATCGAAATCGCTAGTACAGCCTCATTCGTTAACGATGACGCTGATGAAGTCTACGTTAAAGAAAGCAACTTAGCGAGTAATCAATACGCGCTTAACTTTAATCTTCCTAAAAAAGATATTCTTTATTATTGGAGAGTGACCGCGGTTAACGCTGATCACACAAAGAAATCCCCTGTGGGTAATTTCTATGTCACTTCTCCACATATTGATGAAATTCCAATTAAGATTGAAGACGAACAAGATTGGGTCTTACATAAAGAAGGTAGCTATGCTGATATCAAAATTGATAGAAGTGACTTCTTTGGTACAGGTAATGACTCATTAGCCATCGTCTTTGATAAAGAACATACATTACAAGGTAAACCAAGTAGTGATGGTTGGATTGTTATTACTAAGAGTGAAGACCGTGAATTATACGGTACTGACTCTTTCTATTTCAATTTCTATTATTCTGGTCATGATGCCTCTGTTTTAGTCCGTGTCTTGGACTATGATGGAGAATACTGGCATAAACAAGTACAAATCTCTAATAACGCGAAGCAAACAATCTTAATGCGTTATGAAGACTTTGAACTAAGAACCGCTGGCACAAATATCTTTAATAGAAAATTTGACTGGCAACATATTAGATACTTTGAAATCGTCTTTGAAAGAACATTTGGTGATGGTATTTGCTTATTCTCTAACATCAAAGCGGTCAAATATGATGACTATAAAGGTATGTTCATGGATAAGATGGACTTCAGAAGTACTGATCCAAAAGATTGGACATATGAAAACTTTGACTTTAGAAACGATATGGTTATTTCTGAAGATGGCAGTGAATTAACACTTAACTTCACCGCCAGAAACGCTGAAACAAATCCAAATGGTTTCTCTGGTTATGGTTTCCAAAACGTTAACGTTTATAAATACTTCATCCAAGGTGATGCAGTGAGAATGAAAGTTAAATATACGGGAGCTTCCGCTAACGCGATGTTCTATTTCCGTATCTTAGAAGAAGATAACGATAGATGGCAGTTTAAACTATCATTTAACTATTTAATTAAGGATGACTATAAAGAATTAGTTATTCCTTTAAAAGCTTTCCAAAGAACTGATTATATGACAGGTGATGGAGCGAAACAGTTCTATTACATCCAGAAGTTTAATATTGGTTTAGCGGATAACTACGCGACTGGTAGCTTAGCCATTAAAGATTTAGAAGTTATCAAGATTGATGATATCGTCGAAAATCGTACCCGTGTCGTCTCAAATGATGGCTGTATTGATAACTTTAATGATTACAGTGTTTATACCGAAATGTATTACTACTGGGATCAAAGTGTTGTCAATAAAGACGAAGCTATGAAACTTGATACCATCCATAAAGCTGGTGGCACAAGTAATACATATTGTGCGGAATTAGACACTAAGGGTGTTAACGCAGATAAGAATGCCTTCTCTATTTGGCTTAAAGATGCCTCTGTGAAATTTGATGATCCAGCAGTGGCCTATCTTGATGAAAAGAATATCGCCGCTGAAATGACCATTCAATTAACCATGGATACTGGTGAATGGTATAGATATGTTATCGATAAAGTCGAAAAAGAATGGCATAAATACACCATTAAGTTTGATGACTTTACCTTAAATAACGGTGATACCTTATTTGATGAACCAAATCCACTTAATGTGAACCATATCATCCATATGGCGTTTGGTTTCAAATACTTATATTACGATCAACAAGGTAATCATCATCCAACATATGCGATTGCTAACCCAGTCTACTTAGATGAAATCTACTTTGTTAATGCGACTGCCTCTTCAATCGAAGAAATCAGTGGCACGATTAAAGAAGATACTGATAATCCAAATAGAATTACCATTGAAACAATGGAAGGCTATGCGAACGACCAAAGCATCTTTGAAAACTGGAGCTATGCGACCGCGAGAGATTATAACGAAATGGCATTAGCCACTGATGTCTCATCTCAAGGTGGTGCTAAATCATTAAGAATGCACTATAAGAGTTATGAATCTGTTTCATACTCAAGAGCGACACAATTCGCTAATACTATTACAGCGAAAGGTTTCTCAATTGATATTAAGGGTGATGGTAAGGCCACAGTCTACTTAAACCTCAACTGGAGAAGTGGCACAACCTTAATGAAGATGAGAGTGACTTTAAGTAATCTTCCAACAACTTGGACACATTACGAAATTGGTTTCGAACTCTTTAAAGATGTTAACGGTAGTAGTAAGACTATTTCCGCTAACTATGCGAAGAACATCGAATCCGTGTCATTCGGTATCGTGAATAACGATTACACAAGTAGTGATATCTATGTTGATAACTTAAGACTCCTTAAGAATATCGGCTATACCACTAACACAAGAACAGCAATCGACTAGAGGTGACCATCATGAAATTTACTAAATATCAAAATAATCCAATTTTAAAACCAAATCCTAAAAACCAATGGGAAGAATTATGTGTTCTTAACCCAGCGGCTATCTATAACGAAGAAGATAAAACCTTCTATATGGTTTATAGAGCCGCGGGTAATGATAAAACACATCTTATCCATTTAGGATTAGCCACTAGTAAAGATGGTATTAACTTCACACGTATGAGTGATAAAACACTCTTAAGTGGTGACCCTAACGGTTTAGATGCTGGGGGTTGTGAAGATCCACGTCTAGTAAAGATGGGAGAGTATTTCTATTTAACATATGCCTCCCGTCCATTCCCTCCAGGTCAATATTGGAGAGAAGATAAAGAATATTATGGTTTCCAACCAGAATATGGCCCAAAAGTTTTAGTGTATAACAACACTCTCACACATTTAGCCATTTCTAAAGACTTAAAGAACTGGAAGAAATTAGGACCTATCACTGATAGCCATTTTGATGATAGAGATGTCATCATCTTCCCAGAAACCATTAACGGTAAGTTCTATATGCTTTCTAGAGCCATGGAAAGATGTGGGGAAGGCTATCCTAATAAGAATCCCGCCATCTGGTTAAGTGAAAGTGATGACTTATTACACTGGGACAATTACACCTTATTAATGCAAGGTGAAACAGATTGGGAAGATAAAAAGATTGGTGCGGGTACCCCTCCAATTAAAACCAAAGATGGTTGGTTAGTCCTCTATCATGGTGTCTCTTCTAAAGATGATGCCTATCGAGTGGGCGCAATTCTCTTAGATTTAAATAATCCATATAAGATTATCGCTAGAACTAAAGATTTCTTAATGGAACCAGAAGAAGAATATGAAACCAATGGCTACTACAATGGCTGCGTTTTCCCAACCGCAGTGGTGCCACATAATGGTACCCTCTACATCTACTATGGCGCGGGTGATAAAGTCATCTGTTTAGCCACAGTTAATGAAGAAGAACTTCTTAAATACTTAAAGGAGGAATGTCATGTCTAAAAAATATTTATTACCAGTTATTGGTTTAGCATTATGTTCCGCTACGGCTATCGGTGCTGCACACGCAGTATTCGCTACTGAGCCACAAGCACATACATATCAAGTTGACTTCTTTAATAACTACTTAAGAGAAGAATTCACATTAAGCAATGGCACTAAGGGTAGAGGTAATAACTTACTCTATAAGAGTGTTGAAGCTTTTGAAGGTGGCTTAGTTACAAAGCCAGAAGATCCTACTAGAGCAAGATATGAATTCCAAGGTTGGTATTTAGAAACTGAATGCCTTAAAGCTTGGGACTTCGCTAATGACAAAGTTACAGGAAACTTAAGATTATTTGCGAAGTGGGGTATTGCTACTGAAGATCAAGGCAGTGAACCAGCTTATAACCCTCCAAGTACAGTCCTTCCAGAAAGTGCGGGTACTAATTATGAATTAGATAGCATTATGTACTTTAAGGTCACTAATAATGTCGTTAATTTACCAACTGCTGCCTTAATGAAATTAGAGGCTAATAAAGATAACGTTCTTCCGTTCATGGAATATCGTGTTAAAGCTAGTAAAACAATTACCGCAACATATGCGGATAATAAGATTACTCTCACATGTGATGGTGAAGTAAGAAACATCACTGTTAAAGATGATTCCATCAACTTAAAGATGGATAACACTAACTATGAATCAAAAGCTAAAAAGTATGAGGCTAAAGCCTTAGAAGAAGAAAGCTATCACGTCATGTTAGCGGGTTCATCTAGTATTGAGTTCTGGGAATCTTCTAAAGAAGACTTAGAACCAATTGTGAGTTATAATCATGGCATTGGTGGTACCACAATTGAAGAATGGGACAATAAACTTAATCAAAGATTAGTGTTCCCATATAAACCAAAAATGGTGGTCTATTATGTTGGTATTAATAACGTTATTAATTCTAAACAAGATGCCTCAACCATTTGGAATAACTTAAAGAACTTCTTTGATCACACCCATGCTGCATTACCAGACACTAAGGTGCAATATATCATGATGAACCTCATTCCAGGTTATAAAGGATACTTTGACACCATTAATGCGGTAAACGCGAATGTCGTGGAATATCAAAAGAACAATGCTTGGTTAACATTAATTAATCCAGGTACCGCTCTTTTGAAAGAAAATGGTGAACCTAACGCTGCCTATTTTAGAACTGATGGCTTACATCTTTCCTATTATGGTTATGTTGTCTGGGGTGACATCATTAAACAATCAATCGTTAAAGGATTAGAAAACAAATAATTTATGAACTATCAGATGGACGTCAGTAAAGGATATCAAGCCGCGAAGAAAAGCTTGTTTAGACTCTCTTTACTATTCTCCCTATTATTCAGCGCGGTACTTATCGCTGACGTCCTACTAGTAGTGCTCGCTAATGAGAACTATCTAGTAAACCTCATCATATCGATAATTATCACCATTTCATTTACTTGGTTTGCTATCTACTTCTTCTATAACATCTATGATGATGTTTATGGAGAATATCGCTTCTATAAGGGATATGAAAGTGGACTTAAAGAAAATGATGAAGTGATATTTAAAGAACAAATTAATGAACTGACATACATTAACGGCCTATATGCTTATCCAGTTCATATCACTGTTATAAATGGCTTAGAAAAAGTAGATAAAGTCATCTACACAGTGAATAAAGACCTTGGCTATCAAAACGGTGATAAGTTATCCACTGTTACTTATAGCAGAATCTTAGTGAAGGCGGAGCGGCACTTATGACAGAACTTAAAAAAGCCCGCATTAAAACAAATATGAGATATGCTTGGCCAGCCTATCTAGTAAGCGCGATTCTGATTGGATTCCTATTGTCATTTATCTTCTCAGTGGTCCATAAGTTACCCGCTTATAAGACATTAACAATCTTTGTCTCTGGTGAAGTGAGTGATTCTAAATCACTAAAGAAAGATCTATTAGAAACTTACAAAGACAAAGAATTAAAAGATGTCACAACTATATCCGCGAATGTGAATGATAAGCAATATAACGCTAAGCTCACGATACCAGGCTATAACTCCGCGGATATCCTCATCATCCCAACATCTAAATTAGATAACCTTGATATTGGTTACTTCGCTTTAGATTTAAAGGATGAATTAATAACTTCCTTCTATAGTGGTTATACCTTCTATACACAAAAAGAAGTTAACTACGGTATCAAAATCAACAAAGAATTAGTTAAGTCATATATGAACTTACCTAATGAAGATTGCTACATGTTCCTTAATGGTGGTTCACAAAATATTGGTGAATACGCGAATAAACCAAATAAGGATCATGACTTAGCCTTACAACTAACTAAAAAATGGGGTATGTAATGAAAAAAGCAGAAAAACACATTACCGATCAAGATGTTAAGAAAACCCTTCCTAGAACAAGGAAAGAAGTGTTTTTCGACTTACTTAGAAACCGTAAGATGACCCTCTTTGCGTTATCTTGCTATGTTTTTATGTTCTTTATCCCATTAGCCGTTGATCTTTTATATTTTAATTTCGTGGAAGCGATGGCTATCTCCGCGGAGAAGAGTGAATACTTATTCTCTTTAATCTTTTATAGCATGCTCATTATGCTTCCATGCATGATGATTGGTTTTATCGGTTTAGCAGGAGGCTTCTATGTCACTAAAAAGTTAGTGTGGCAAGAAGGTATCTCTTTAGCGAATGATTTCTTTAAAGGCATTAAAGAGAACTGGAAACACGCTTTAATTAATGGCTTTATCTTTGGCTTAGTTTTATTTGGTTTAGTCGTTGGTGGCGCTTTCTTAGTCATACACGCTGATGTGCACCCAGTGGTGCGTGGTATCGGTATTGGTGCGCTTATTGTCCTTTTCTTAGTATTTGGTATGGTAGTGGCTATTAACTTTACACAAGGTGTTTATTATGAGAACTCCTTTGGAGTCACTCTTAAAAACTCCTTCTCATTTTTAGGATTATTAAATTGGAAAGTATTTGTGATTTATTTACTTTCTACAGGAGTGGTATTCACTCTTAGTTTATTTAACTTCCTCACCTTAACAATTGGATTATTATTGTTCGCGGTCTTTAACAGTGTGGTCATTGTTTTATACACACTAGTGAGTCACGCAGCATTTGATAAATATATTAATCAAGAACATTACCCTGACATGGTTAACAAGGGTTTGTATAAAGTTAGTCAAGACGACAAGGAGGCCTAATTTATGGCAGATGTAACACTTAGACACGTTTATAAAGTTTACGATGGTGGAGTTCGCGCGGTTAACGACTTTGACTTAGAAATTAAAGACAAAGAATTCGTTGTTTTCGTCGGTCCTTCTGGATGTGGTAAATCCACAACATTAAGAATGATCGCCGGTTTAGAAGAAATTACCGCTGGTCAGCTTTATATCGATGGTGAACTAATGAATGAAGTGGAACCAAAGAATAGAGATATCGCAATGGTTTTCCAAAGCTATGCTTTATATCCACATATGACTGTTTATGACAATATGGCCTTTGGTTTAAAACTTAGACACACTCCTAAAGAAGAAATTGATAAACGCGTTAGAGCCGCTGCGGAAATCTTAGAAATCTCTGAATTACTTTCTAGAAAACCAAAAGCGTTATCTGGTGGTCAAAGACAACGTGTCGCTTTAGGTAGAACAATTGTCCGTCAACCAAAAGTCTTCCTTTTAGATGAACCTTTATCAAACTTAGACGCTAAGTTACGTGTTTCTATGCGTAGTGAAATTACTAAACTCCATGAAAAGTTAGAAACAACATTTATCTATGTTACCCATGACCAAACAGAAGCAATGACTATGGGTAGTCGTATTGTGGTTATGAAAGATGGCTTTATTCAACAAGCTGATACCCCAATTACCTTATTTGAAGATCCATGTAACTTATTTGTCGCGACATTCTTAGGTTCTCCTCAAATGAATATCGTTGACGCGGAATTATTTATGGATGGTGACACTCTTAAAGCCAAATTAAATGGTGTTGATAACATGGTAGTGGCTTTCCCAGATATCAAAGCTAAACAACTTGCTGATAAAGCTTATATCGGTAAGAAAGTCTTATTAGGCATTAGACCAGAACACGTTAAACCAAATAATAAAGGTGAATTAGATGTTTATGTCGATGTTGTGGAACACTTAGGTGATGAAACAATCGTCTACACCAAGATGGAAGGTAGAAAAGACCAATTCATTATTAAGACCCCATTCAACAGTGGGCTTCACGCTAACGAACAACTCAAAGTGGATTTTGATATGAATCATGCCTACTTATTTGACGCTATTACACATAAAGCTATTATGGGTATCCCACATGAAGATGAAATCCCAGTCAGAATTACTGATAACGTTATTAAGATTGGTGAACAAGAAATGGTCTTAGAACCTGAATATATGTCACATCTATTAGATAATGCTTTTAATAACGATATCCGTTTAGGCATTAGACCAGACTATATCTCTTTAGAAGAAGTACCAGATTCCTTATTAGTGAAAGCGAAATTTGAATTCGTGGAACAAAAGACTGATTATCAAGCGGTCTACTTCTCCATTAAAGGTGTGGATGGCTATAGAGCGATTAAAGTTAAAAACGGTGAAAAAGTGAAATTAGGGGAAGAAGTTAATCTCTATCTCCCATATAACAGAATTAATATGTATGACCAAGAACATAACAAACTTAATTCTCGTGAAGTCGTTTATCCAAACGTTGGTAGAGCAGATGTCGGTGTGGATAAAAAAGGCAACACCGTTATTAGTATTGGTTGTGCAACATTATCTTATCCAGATATGGGTATTAAACCAGGCAAATATGAGATTAAATTTAAACAAGATAAATTGATGCCTCTCTTCCCAGCGAAGATGATTAAAAAAGACACTGAACATAAGTTAGTTAATCCAGTAATGGAAAATCCTAAGAATGTGATTCCTGCTATGGCTTATGATGAAGATATCTTAGGTAAAAAGCTATTAACTTATGTGCAAGTTGGTAACTTTAAAAAGTATTGTTCCTTCGTCGTGGATAATAACTTCTCAGTCTATAAGTTATCTAAATTCTACTTATATGTTCCAAAAGATGCATTTACTTTAAAACGTATTGATTAATATAATCATAGAAAAGGAAAAATCTTAATATATGAAAGATTATTTAGCAACATATCAAGAATGGCTTAATAGTGATCTTCTTAATAAAAGTGAAAAGGAAGAACTCCTTTCCATTAAAGATAACGAAGAAGCGATTAAAGACCGTTTCTATAAAGACTTAACCTTTGGTACAGGTGGCTTACGTGGTGTGATGGAAGTGGGCACGAATAGGATGAACCGCTTCGTCATTAGAAGAGCTAGCCAAGGTTTAGCTAACTTCTTAAACAAAAAATATCAAAACCCAAGTGTCGCTATTGCTTATGATAGCCGTAACCATAGTGATGAATTTGCTAAAGAGACCGCTAGTGTACTCGCGGCTAATAATATCAAAGTCTATTTATATAAAGAGTTAATGCCCACTCCAGCATTATCATTTGCGACTAGATACTTTAAGTGTCAAGCGGGTGTCGTAGTCACTGCTTCTCATAACCCAAAGGTTTATAACGGTTATAAGGCTTATGGTAGTGATGGCTGTCAGTGCACTGATGAACTCGCTAATGGGATTTATCAAGA
>CACZNF010000017.1 GCA_902782395.1 uncultured Erysipelotrichaceae bacterium
AGAAGATTTAAAGAGAGTCATTCGCGAAACAACTAAGAATTTCACAGAAATTAAAGGCTTCATGTATTCAAGAGCAATCGACGACTTTGAAGGTTCTATCTAGGAATTATGGAAGTCTTTTCGATATTTGCTTATGTGGCTGCTCTTTTGCTAGTGGCCTTATTATCGACGCGTTTAATGCGTCTTATCAAATTGCCTAATGTGACCGGTTATATTCTTACCGGTATTATCATGGGACCATTTTTGTTTGGTCTATTTTTCAACAACTTCTCATTTGATGGCATCAAAGATGCCCCTGTTTATAAATTCGTTGATACATTAGGTTGGGTTTCATCAGTGGCTTTAGGCTTCATTGCCTTTTCCATTGGTACATCATTTAAATTCAGCACAATTAAGGCTTTAGGCAAAAGAGTCTTAGTGATTACTATTTTAGAAGCTTTAGGCGCTTCTTTATTAGTGGTAGTCGCTTTATTAGTGGCACACTTTATTTTCCCAATGGTTATTAAGCAATATAGAGCACATGGTCCATTAGTGGATACTTTATTACCAGTTGTAGCGTTAGACGATGCTGCCGCTTTAATTCTTTTTGCTATTTTATTCCAAATTGCTACTGCTTTAGCGGGTGGTTCTGTTTCTGCTTATGCAATTATTGTTAAGCCATTACTTGAAATCACCATCTCATTAGCGGTTGGTGCGGTACTTGGCTTTGTGATTAGCTTTGCTAACCGCTTCTTTAAATCTAGAAACAATAGACTTATTTGGAACATCTTCTCTGTCTTTGCCGCTTTAGGTTTCTATTATTTATTTAAGAAAATTGGTGGCTTTGAACTCAGTTCACTTCTTACCTGCATGATGGCGGGTGCGATATACACTAACTTTGTTAAGGAAAGTGGTCGAACACTCGATGTCATGGATCGATTCACTTCTCCAGTCTATATGATGTTCTTTGTTATTTCTGGTGCATCTTTAGACTTAACTATCTTCTTTAACGGTGATGGTTTAGTGGTGGTCTTAATTGCTTTAACTTATCTTGTCTTCCGTGTCATTGGTAAATGGAGTGGTGCCTATGTTGGTGCAACAATCACCAGATGTGAACCACAAGTGAAAAAGTACTTAGGCTTTGCCTTAGTCCCTCAAGCGGGTGTCGCTATTGGTTTATCCACAACCGCATATAAATTATTCTCACAGTATAGCGACCCATATATGCAAAAAACCGGCGCTTTAATTCTCGCCATTGTCTTAACAAGTACATTGGTCTACGAACTCGTTGGTCCAATGGTGGCCAAGTTCGCTTTAAAGAAAGCTCACGAAATCCCAGAAGAAAACCTCTAAGCGCTTTCCTTCATTGGTAGTTTCTTAAATTCTGGCTTCATTAAGAAAGATTTGAATAGTCGTTTAACCACACGGTTGACGACTTTTTTATCTTCTTTATCTAAACCTCTATATGCTTTCCACGCGGGACTAATTTGCAATAATAAAGTCTTAAAGAAAGTAGTGATATCTTGGGTTTTAAAATTATCTAATTCACCAAAGATAATCTCGGTAAATCTTTCACGATCTTTTTCGTTTAATGATTCAATCCAATAGTTAAGAGATTGCTCTAAATATCTCGAAGAGATAGTTCTTTTATTTAAATAGACAAAATCATTATTTTTAATGACCCATTCAAAAGGATTATGCTGTAGTAATAATAAGCTTCTACTTTTAATAATTTTGATATCAGTTTCGTTAGAAAATAAGACACCCACAACAGAAGATTGAGGAACAATCTTTGCGTATTTTTCTAATCGATCTTCTTTGTCTTTAAATAAGCCTTTAGCCCTAAAGCCAGGACCATCAAAGGAATAGACTTTTTTAATTCTTGAATCATCTTCAATTTGGCTTAATAAATAAGTACAAATATTGCCACCTTTAGAATGGCCACAGAGAATTAAATTCTCTTTTCGATATTTCTTTAATAGACGCTTAATAAAAGAATCCATATGTGAATAAGAATTAATCTTATCTTTAAAAGACATTTGGAAATCTTCTTTCCAACCAGTATAGGATGGATCAGTACCTCTTACCGCGACAATAATATCTTTATCACATCTCACGGCGATAACCGCGAACTGAGTATCTTTCTTTTTGTCTAAGACGTATTCACTCGCTAATAGCTCAGCGTCTTTAAATCTTGGCGAGTTATATAGAAGTCTTAAGAATCTTCTGGAATAACGCGGCACAAATGAACTGATATATGGATCTAACTTTTTATATTCATTAATATATTTAAAATCTTCTAGTTTAAGTGGTAGTTGGTCTTTAACATAACTAAAGTCAAAATACGCCACCCAAGACATGAGTAAAGCGTCCGCAACATTTGCGGGAGACTTTTTAAAGGTCTCATCGGACTTTTTAATGTAACCAATCATGTTCATACGAACATTATAATATCACTTCAACCTTAAATCGTGTTAAAGTTAATTTACTTAAAAGGGAGAAAAATAAATAATGAAAAACAATACCCCAAAAATGTTTAGATATGGTAATATCGTGAACCTTATCTATCTCATTCTTTCTATTTTGATGCTCGTCCTTGGCTTTATCGCTATGATTGTTGGTGTCGTTGACGATAACCAAGACACTATTAATACTGGTGCAAAAGCATTTGGTTATGGTGTCCACTTATTAGCCGCAGTAATTCTTTGTAACATCTTCGTTAAGAAGGCACAAAAGCAAGTTGAAGAAGACTATTACCGTAGCCTCGCTCCATTCATTAATGCGATCGTCTTCGGCGTCATTTCCTTCAACCCATTCTATGTCATCGCTGGTATCTTTGGTATCGTCGTTAACGGTCAAAATAAGAACAAACCAGAACAAGTCGAAGAAAATAAAGAATAATTTCCTTTAACCTTATTACGAAATTAGACCCAGTTTTTGGGTCTTTTTTCATGCGATTTCCTTTTCCTTTATTATATAAATATGCGCGCATAGCGGGTGCGCAAGCACCCTTTAACCTATAATCATATAAAAAATTTTAACTCGGTATTTTTTGCCTAAAAATATAGAGTTGCAATTATTTTTCATGTGTATAATAATGAAACTGCACGAGGTGTACATATGAGAATGTTTGATTTACAGGGTGCTGTTAACAATCTTTTGAGCAACCCTAACATTGTTTCTTTACTTAATTCTATTGAATTATATAAAGGCAAAACCACAATGGCCCACAAAATGAAAAAGGTTGAAAAGCTTACAGAACTCGCTTTTATCAGTGGTACTGAAGCTAGCAACGCATTAGGGACCATTTTTATTGGTGATGACCGCATCAAAGCGATCTTTGAAAAAGGTCAATCTCCACAAACCTTACCTGAATATCTATTCGTTGGATATTACAAGGCTTTAAAACTTATTGATGAATGCTACAAGTTCCAACCATTTGATCGTTCATTCATCTCCACATTACATTACTATTTATATAAGGATTACAACCCAGAAATCGGTGGTCAATATAAAGACAGTATCAATTACATTCAAGAAAGAATGCCAGACGGAAGTATGAGAACAATCTTCGTCACTGCCGAACCAAGTGAAGTCGCCTCCTTACTTGACAACTTGGTCTACCAATTCAATTTGGTCAGTCAAAATGAAGAAACTAATAAGCTTGTTCTTATTTTGGCATTCCTTCTTGATTTCATTTGTATCCATCCATTCAATCATGCGAATGGTAGAGTTAGCCGTTTAATGCTCAACTTCTTAATGAAGAGATACGGCTATGATATTGGTAATTACTTCTCAATTCCATATATCATGAGACAACGTTTATCCGATTATATCGATGCTTTTGAAGCTTCTTCACAAGGCTGGGGTAACAATGAAAATGATTACACACAATTCGTTACTTACATGTTAAAGTGCATCCTTGAAGCTTATCGTAAACTCGATTACATCATGGAAGTTAATAATGAAAAAAGTTTAACTGTTGAAAAGGTTTATAAAGTCATCTTTGATAGTGCTAGACCAATCGGTAAACGCGTTATTCAAAATGTTTTATATGCCACAAGTCCTGCAACTATTGAAAAAGCTTTAGCAGAACTTATCAAAGATAATCGTATCCAACTTATCAATAAGGGCAGATACAGCAAATACTTTAGACTTTAATAGGAGTTATTAATATGGCAAATTACGATGCAAAAAATATTAGAAACGTCGTTATCCTTGGTCACCAATCCACAGGTAAAACAACGTTAGCAGAATCATTAGCGTTTATCGCTGGTTTGATTCCTCAAAAAGGTGAAGTCGAAAAGAAAAACACTCTTAGTGACTACACACCTGATGAACAAAAAAGAGGCGGTTCCATTCAAACCGCAGTCATCCCATTAGAATATAAGAATCATAAGATTAACGTTATCGATGTTCCAGGTAATGACGACTTCATTTCTGAATACATTGGTGTCTTAGGCGCAGTTAAAGGTGCAGTCTTAGTGATCGATGCTTCTATCGGTGTCCAAGTCGGTACAGTTAAACACTGGAATCAACTTAGAAAACGTGGCATCCCAACATTCATCTTCATCAACAAAGTTGATAAAGAAAACGTTAATTTCGATGAATTGTTAGATGAAATTCGTTCTAAATTAGGTAAGAACGCTATTCCATTCTGCTACCCATTAGGTCATGGTGAAGGCTTTGATGGCTTCGCTAATGTCGTTGACTTAAAAGCTAGAAGACTTCATGGCAATAAGTGCCAAGATGAACCAATCCATGATGATAAGAAAGAAAAGATTTTCGAACTTCATAACATGATTAGTGAAGAAGTCGCTAAAGCTGATGACGTCTTATTAGAAAAATTCTTCTCCGGTGAAGAATTCACCGTCCAAGAAGTTCATGAATCCTTAAGAAAACTCGTCTTAGCTGGTGAATTAGTCCCAGTCTTAGTCGGTAGCGCAACAAAGAACATTGGTATTGAAACAATGCTCGATATGTTCATTGACTACTTACCATGCCCAGCGGACTTAAAACCATATGAAGCTAAAGATGATAATGGTAACGAAGTAACAAGAGAAACAAAAGATAGCGAACCATTCTCCGCTTATGTCTTCAAGACCATCGTTGATCCATATTCAGGCACAATTAATATTATTAAAGTTAATTCTGGTGTCTTAAAAACTGGTGATGAAGTCTACGTTGGTAAAGGCACACAAAGAATCTCCATGTTATATCAAATGACTGGTAAAAAGCTTGATTCCATTCAAGAAGTTCACGCCGGTGATATCGCCGCGATTACAAGACTTGAAGGTGTTGCAAGTGGTATGACAATGTCTTCTCCAAAAGCCATTATCAATTACAAACCAGCGCATTATCCATCCGCCGTTTTATTCAAAGCCATTATCTTAGCTAACAAGAATGATGAATCCAAGATTGGTCCAGCATTAGCCAAGATTCAAGCAGAAGATCCAGCAGTGGAAGTCAAACGTAATAATGAAACAAAACAATTATTATTAGGTGGTGTTTCTGATTCTCAACTCAATTACGTCTTAGAAAAATTAAAGAATACCTATAAGATTGATGTCACAACTGAACCAATGAAAGTTGTCTATCGTGAATCTATTAAAGGTAGAGCCGAAGGTGATGGCCGTTATGTTAAACAATCCGGTGGTAGTGGTTTCTATGGTGTTGTTAAGATGAGATTTGAACCAGCAGAAGAAAACTGCTTCGCAGAAGAAGTCTTCGGTGGTGCTGTTCCAAAGAACTACTTCCCAGCTGTCGAAAAAGGTTTCTTTGAAGCTCTTAACTCTGGCCCATTAGCAGGTTTCCCAGTAATCGGTGTTAAAGGCGTCTTAGTCGATGGTAAATATCACCCAGTTGATAGTAACGAACAAGCCTTCAAAATGGCCGGTATCTTAGCCTTTAAAGATGCTTATCCAAAGTGTAAACCAATCATCTTAGAACCAATCATGAGAATTCATGTTATCGTTCCAAGTGAATATACTGGTGACGTTATGTCTGACTTAAATACCAGACGTGCTCGTATCCAAAACATGGAAGAACACGAAGGTATGCAAGATATCGAAGCGTTAATTCCTGAAGCGGAAATCGTTGACTACGTCACACAACTTAAATCCATTACTCAAGCTTCTGGTTATTTCAATAGAGAATTCGTTAACTACGAAGAAGTTCCAGAATACTTAAAGGAAAAAGTTATTAAAGAAAACAAGATCAACCAATAATCGATTGATTGTTCTTGAGAAGAGGGATATCGTTCCCTCTTTTCTTTTACAAAGAAATGTTAGAAAATAGGTAGTATGAAAATACTATTAACTAATGATGATGGTTATAACGCTCAAGGAATAACTATCTTAAGAGATAAACTATCTAAATATGGGGAAGTAACAATTGTTGCGCCTTTTGAACATATGTCCGGTAAAAGCGCCTCTATCACATTAGGGGAATGGTTGAAAGTTGATAAGATTGATGATCATACCTATGCAGTACATGGTACCCCAACAGATTCCGCAAACTTAGCCTTAGGTGGTTTAGATATTGATTTTGATTTAGTAGTATCAGGTTGTAATAGTGGGCACAATCTTTCCTATGATGTCTTTTTAAGTGGCACAATTGGAGCGTGCTTAGGTGCGACAATATTCCGTAAAAAGACCATTGCCTTCAGTGCGCCTTTTGATGACTATTCCAACCTTATCGAACACTTTGATGAGATTTGGGAATTCATCAATAAGTATAACCTACTGAGTGAAGAATATTGTTTAAATATCAATCTCCCTAAAGGTGAATGCAAAGGCATTAAGATTGGTCGTTGTTACTTTAGAAAAGATCATTACTATTTTGATAAGAAAGACGATACTTTCTATCCTTTAAGAGATGTGCAAAGTCATGAAGATATGCCAGAATGGGCGGATTATCGTCAAGTGCATGAAGGCTATATTTCTATCGTGCCTATTTCCCGTCTTCCATTTAGTGAAGATCAATATCAAGAAGTATTAAAGAAAGTGCAGGGAAAATAATGCGCTTCGAATTAAATGAAGTAGAGAAAGAGAAGCTTGTTTCTCTTTTTAAACAACACGAAAACAATATCGACTATATGCTCTATTTAAGAGATATGGTATGGAATAACCCTGGCATTAAGCCTTATAAATTTAAAGATAAAAGCAAATTTGAAAAGCGTTCCTCTTTTATTGATGAACTTTTAAAGAATAGAGCCACTGATAACGAATTCATTAAGAAAAATATTAGATGGGACACTAATCTTATTGATATCGATGAATTTAACAATAATCCATATTTAAAAGCGCTTAATAATCTCACTTTTGAAAGTGGTGATTGGGTACTTAGTCAAAAGACATTAAAAGCTTATTCTTTATTCCCTTATGAAGAAGAATACCATTATGGTGGTAACTCCATTCTTAAGATGTCATTAGGCTTCTTCGATAGTGATTATACTTATCCCACAATTAGTTTATGTAATAATGAATGGATGAGCTTAAATCCATTTGAAATAAGGACGATGCAAATACCAATTCAAATTGCGAGAGGCAAGGTTTTAACTCTTGGCTTAGGCTTGGGCTATTTTGCTTATATGGCCCATCTTAAGGATGATGTAAAAGAAGTGCACATCGTTGAAATGGATTTAGAACTAATTAATAACTTTAAAAAGTACTTATTACCTTTATTCCCACATCCAGAAAAGATCCATATCCATAAAGCGGATGCTTTCTACTTTATTAAAGATATTAAAGATAAAGACTATGATTTCATCTTCTCTGACTTATGGCATGACGCTGGCGATGGTTTACCAATGTATTTGAAACTCAAGGAGCACTTTGATAACTTTAAAGTCACTAAAAGAATGTATTGGATTGAAGGTTCAATAGTGACTTATTTAAGAATGCTATTAGTTGGAGTCATCAAAGATGAATACTATAAAAACGATAGTGATTATGATGAAATCCAGTTGATTATTAAGAAGAATTTAGAAAACTATACACTTCATAATAGTTATGAATTAGATGCCTTACTGAACATACAAGGAGTAATAGCTGCTGTTAGTGTAAACTAACTTTTAATAAAAAATATTAACGTATTATTTGTGTAAATAATAAAGTGGTATATAATAATTCCGGAAAGAAGAGGTATTTATATGCCATTAGTTAACTCTAAAGAAATGTTTGAA
>CACZNF010000018.1 GCA_902782395.1 uncultured Erysipelotrichaceae bacterium
GCTGGATCGAGTTTCAACTTCTTGGCTAAGAATGGGAACATACATGCCACCAATCTTGCTACTAACATAGTGACAAATAATGTGCATGACACTAAAGAAGCAGTCACTAGCATAGCAACAATCTTACTCACACCAAGAGCTTTTGCAGGTCCTGAAACATCGGCAATATCAAAAGTCATTTCTAACATTAATAAGCCGAAAGCGAAGATTGAAATAATGCATGCGATGCAGAGAGCCACTCTGAATTCTTTCCAAACAGCACGCTTAAAGTCGCCTCTTCCGAATTCATCCAAAGAAATAGAACGAACAATAAGGGTAGTGGTTTGGCCACCAGCATTACCGCCAGCATCGGTTAATAATGGTACTAAAACAGGCAATATAGCAAATACTGTCATAGCATTTTGGAACTTAGAGAGAACTAAAGTTGAAAACACTTGTAGAACCATTAAAACAACTATCCATGGGACACATTTAAAAACTAATTTATAGACAGGAGTCTTTAAGTAAGGCTCGTCCATATTAGAGATTTGATTTAAGTGAGCGATATCTTCAGTCGCTTCTTCAACGATGATGTCGACCACGTCGTCGATGGTGATGATACCAATGATTTTGTTTTCATTGTTCACAACCGCCATAGCGTTAAGGTCGTAACGTTTGAACATATTAGCGACTTCTTCTTGGTCATCATTAACATTACATGTGACAAAGTCACGGTCCATGATTTCAGAAAGGACTTCATCTTCATCGGCAAAGATTAAATCATCCAAGTTAATGGTACCTAAAAGGTTACGCTTGGAGTCTCTAACGAACACTGTATAAACAGTTTCGGCATCTTTACCACGTTTACGAATAATCTTGAGAGCATCTTTAACAGTCAAGTCATCTTTCATATCGAGATACTCAGTGGTCATTACTGAACCAGCAGTGTTCTCTTTGTAGTTTAAAAGGTTATTGACGTCTTTTCTTAAATCAGCAGGACATGCTTTAAGAACTCTAGCCACAACATTAGCAGGCATTTCTTCCAATGTATCGACGATATCGTCAGCGAAGGAGTTCTCTAATAAATCAATTAATTGCTTATCTGTAAAAGCATTAATGATCATCTCTTGTTGTTCACTTGTGAGTTCAGTGAAGAAATCACCAGTGTATTCACTTGGAACTGTACGGAAGATATAAAGAAAAACCGCCGCATCATCGACTTCGTCTAATGCTTCAGCAATATCGATGTTAGGAACTGTTTCAAAGATTTCTTTAATTTCTTTGGCGTTACGGTTCTTAACAGCGGCAAGAATACGATCAGTTAATAATTCTTCGATGATTTCTTCCATGAAATTTTCCTCGCCTTAATTTTGCACGATAAAAATATTATTGCAACAAAAAATAAACTTTATTTCATTTTTAATGAATTTTATTTAGAACTTTGTTAGAATACTACTCGCAAGAAAGAAGGCAATTTCATGAAAGAAATTTTAGTTGAAACAAGTGCTCGTCACATCCACGTGACAGAAGAACAATTCAAAATATTATTTGGCGCTGATGCTAAGTTAGAAGTTAGAGCGCCATTATCCCAACCAGGTCAATTCGTTTCTTTTTCCCGTTTAGACATCGTTGGTCCAAAGAAGACAATTGCTAATGTCTCCATCCTCGGACCTTTCAGAAAAGCGGGTCAAGTCGAAGTCAGTGCTACTGATGCTAGAACATTAGGTGTTCCAGCCGTCATTAGAGAATCTGGTGATTTAGCCGGTACCCCAGGTATCAAATTAGTTGGTCCTGCCGGTGAACTCGAATTAGCGGAAGGCTGCATCGTTGCAAAACGTCATATCCATATGACACCAGCCGATGCCAAAGAATTCGGTGTTGAAAACGGTCAAATCGTTAAATTAGAAGTTAACTGCCCAGGCAGAAGCTTAATCTTTGGTGATGTCGTCGTTCGTGTAAGAGATGACTTCGCTTTAGCTTGCCACATCGATACCGATGAAAGCAATGCAGCGGGCTGTGCTGGTACAGTTTACGGTAAATTAATTAAATAATTATGGAAAAAATCACATTCAAACCAAATGGTGTCTGCTCTAGAGAAATGATTATTGAACACGAGAATGGTGTGATTATGCACGCTACCATCGTCGGCGGTTGCATGGGTAACACACAAGGCTTGTGTCGTTTAATCGAGGGCATGAAAATCGAGGATGTGATTAATAAATTAAAAGGTATTAAGTGCCGTGGCTCTAGAACAGGCGAAACATCTTGTCCTGATCAATTAGCCATTGGCCTTGAAACAAATAGATAATTATTTATCGTTTCATTTGCTATTTTGTACAAATAGCCTATAATAATCGTGCTTATCAAGAATCGCGTAGCAGAAGATGAAATAACGCGATAGCAACTCTCCCGTCGAGTAAGTGCTCTCTTCTAGCAAGGTTCCCACAACCTTGAGCGATAAGTTGAAGGAAAAAAGAATGCCCTTCCATGAATGTGGGAGGGCTTTATTTATACGGAGATATGTTATGGAAAAAGAAAAGATCTTATTTACTTCAGAATCAGTGAGTGAAGGACACCCTGATAAAGTGTGCGATCAAATTGCAGACGCTATTTTGGACGCTTGTTTAAAAGAGGATAAAAACGCGAGAGTGGCTTGCGAAGTCTTTGCAAGTAACAATTTTGTTTTAATCGGTGGAGAAATCACATGCAAAGTCCAACCAAATTACGTTCAAATCGTCAAAGATGTCTTAAAAGATATTGGTTACGATAGACCAGAACTTGGTACAGACTATCACAACGTTGAAGTGATGGTGAAGGTTAAAGAACAATCACATGATATTTCCATTGGTGTCTCTCAAGCTAAGCCAGAAGATATCGGTGCGGGCGACCAAGGTATTATGTTTGGTTATGCCTCTAACGAAACCGAAGGATATATGCCTTTAGCGATTTCTATTGCCCACAAATTAGTGAGAGAAGCGACCGCTCAAAGAAAAGCGGGCGTCTTTAAACACGCTCGTCCAGATATGAAGTCACAAGTAACTATCGATTATACTGATCCAAATAACATCCGTATTGATACAATTCTTATGTCTATCCAACACGACGACAATATTGATTTAAACGAATTTAAAAATTATGTCGTGGAAAACATCATGAAGAAAGTTGCTAAATCTTTTGGCTTAAACACTGACTTTAAAGTCTACTTTAATCCAACTGGTAAATTCGTCATTGGTGGTCCAACAGGCGACACAGGCGTGACCGGACGTAAAATTATTGTTGATACATATGGTGGCACATGCGAACACGGTGGTGGCGCGTTCTCTGGCAAAGACCCAACCAAAGTCGATAGATCCGCAGCCTATATGGCAAGATACATCGCTAAAAACTTATGCGCTGCTGGTGTAGCAAAACGCTTAAGAGTGCAACTTAGTTATGCTATCGGTGTTAACCAACCATTATCCATTAACGTTAGAACATATAAAACATCTAGTTACAGCGATGACAAAATCCTCTCTGTCGTGAGAGAAGTCTTCGATTGCCGTCCTGGTATGATTATCAAAAATTTCAACTTAACTGAACCAAGTTTTAAATACCATGAATTAACAAATTATGGTCATTTTGGTAGACCTGACCTCGATTTACCATGGGAAAAGCTCGATAAAGTTGAACAAATCAAAAAGTTGTTAAATAACTAAGACTTTTATACATAATGCCGAAATGTAATGGTATAATTAAGTTGATAGAACTTCTGTTTCATAATTTGGAAGGAGGTTACAACATATGAAATACCAAATTATCGGCAAAAACATCCAGGTTACAGACGGCATTGCTTCGGCGATTGAGAAAAAGTTGTCTAAAATGGATAAATTTTTTCTTATTAACGATGATGTCGAATGCCGCGCTGTCGTCAGTGTGCATGGCGAAACCCAAAGGGTAGAAATCACAATTTTCTTACCTCAAATGCCTTTACGTGCTGAAGTCGAAGATCAAGACCTATATGCTGCTATCGACTTAGCAATCGACAAACTCGTCGGTCAAATGCGTAAAGTTAAAACCAGAATGGATCGTTCTCGTGGCCGCGCATCATTTATTGACGCAGTCCAATTCCAAGAATCTCTTGAACAAGCAGCAGACGACAAAGAAGAAGATGTCGTCGTTAGAGCTAAATCATATTATTTAACACCAATGAAAATTGATGAAGCCATTCTTAGAATGGAAGCCTTAGGACATGATTTCTTTGTCTACTTAGATGAAGAAGATGACCGTATCAGTGTCGTTTATATCCGTCGTGATGGTGGATATGGCGTCATCCAAGCGGAAAATCCTATCGCCTAATCTAACAAAATTGCAAAAGAAGCGGGTTTACCCGCTTTTTTTATTTTCACTCAACGCGTTAAAAAACATGTGACATTCGGAAGTACGCGTGTATAATATAGGGGCATGGCAAAATTACTCGCTATCGATTTAGACGGAACATTATTTTATCCAAAAAATATCAGACGTTGCATTCCTCGTAAGAATGTGAAATTTTTACGTAGATGGATTGATGCGGGCAATAAATTAGTCTTAGTGACTTCTCGTTCGACACAATTTACCGATCGTTTAAAGAGTGAAATCAAAAGACCAGTGGACTTCATTACCTGCTGTTCTAGCCAAATTATTGCTGATGATAAACTCATTTACGATAAGGCAATGCCAAATCGAGAAATTAGAGAAATTGTCGAAACAATTGAAAAAGCGTACGAACCTATCGCTTTATTAATGACAACTGAGAATCATCCATGTATTATTAAAACTAGTCGTAAGGTCTCGTTCATCTTTAGATGGTTCTATAAGATCTGGTGGTGGTTCCAATTTGCCTATCGTGAACCATTCGTCGCCGATGATGAATTGTTCATCAAGGAATTAGAAACAGCGAGAATCTTTAAGATTATGATCTTCATCGGTCTTAAGAAGAAAAAAGCGCAAATCGCTAAAGAACTCAATAAGGAATTCCGTCAAAAATTCCCAGAAATTGAATCTTCTTGGACTGTTCAAGTCAATGAGTTAACCCCTGAGGGTTGCAATAAAGGAAATGGTGTTGAAAGATACTGCCAATTAACGGGCATTAAACCAGAAGATGTCTATGTTGTTGGTGATTCCGGTAATGATATCACTATGTTCAGTAAGTATTACGATCATAGTTATTGCATGAAGCGTGGCCATCCAAGTGCGAGGAAATACGCTAAGCATATTATTTCCAGGGTCTACAAATTAGAAAATCTTATTTTGGAAGGAGAAAATCATGAATAACTTTAGTTTATACACCTTTAGACTTTATCACTATTTACTCACAATCCGTGACACCCTTGAATACTCTATCAAAAGAGATCATTCAATGGAAATCTACAACAACCGTAAGAAAATTCTTGAAGACAACTTAAAAGAAGGTACACCTTTCGGTGATTTCTTAAAGAATAACGGTGAAGCTGGTGATAAAATCAGAGAAAAGATTAACCAATTCTTATCTGAATTGTATTCAGATGAAAGCACAATTTTAATGCCTGCAGGCGACAAAGTCCGTGTTGATACCGCGCAACTCGTCACATTATTCGATATGACAGTGGGTTTAACCGAAACAATGCGTGACATCGTCTTCCAATATGTGAGCTATGGTATTAAAAACAACGAAATCGATCAATTACTTATCAAACTCGTTGATCAAGATGAAAGAATGTATCGTGTCGTCTTATCAATGCTCGCGATGAGAGTGTTCGAAGAATCATTCGCTGAATTCCAAAAAGTCATGAACGAAAGCCAAGGCAAACCAACACCACAAAGTAACTTCATTGTGCAAAATGAACTTGCTAAATTAACTGGTTTCTTACGCTTCTCACGTCAACACGCTCACTGCACTGATAACGAAACACTCGATTTATTAGATGAAACATTACGTGTTCTCGAAATGACCGAAGGTAGAAGACAACGTCCAGAAGGCAAAGGTTTCAAAGAAATCTTTGATGAATTAAACAAAAAGCTCAACGAAGCTGTCGCTAAAGACGAAGCCGTTTGGAAAGCAACATATCAAGAAGTTGTTAACGAAGTTACCAAAGCTTCTCAACCACAACAAAAAGCGGAATCCGCTAACTAAAGGAGAATTAATTTATGGCTAAAAAGAATAAATTACCAGTATCAATCTTTGAACTCGTCTGGTATCCCATCTGTGCATTAGTTATCTTATGGGGTTTAACATATGTTGTTCTCGGTTTAGTCACTAAATACAACAACATTACTGCCTTAACAGAATTCAATACTAACTTTAAAAAGTTATTTGGTTTAAACCTCTATTTCTGGGGCTTAATCATTACCGCTATTGGTGCTGTGGCAGGTGTCGTCGTTATGCTCTTCTATGCGAAGACATTCGACCGCGCTAGTGAAAGAGAACAACGTAGAAGTGCCCGTCTTAATGCTTTAAAGAAAGACGAAGAAAAAGTTGTTAGTGAACAACAACCAGAAGTCGTCGAAGCAAAACCAGCGGAATAAACCTTCCAAAACAATTCGAAATAATAAGGGCCTTAATGGTCCTTTTTATTTTTCGTGTATCTATCAAAAGTAATAGTGTATAATTTTATCTAGATAAAATAGTTAATATCATGGATATCAAAGCGACTTTTAATGCTGCTGTATGCGTTATTGGAATAGCCTTATTTCTCATTCACGCTCTCGACTTGCTTTTAAAAAAGCATAAAAGAAAAGATGAGGTCGTTTTCCTTATATTTATTGTTTTCACAATCGTCCACTTTGCGACTTATTTAACATTCACAGTTATTAAGACTTATTACACGAGTAATCCTTTAATCATTACTTTTTATACAACGTTCTACATCATGAATAACATTGAAGTGTTATTACTTTACTATTACACAATATCCGCTGTACCAATTGATAAAAGAATAAAGAAGATAAGCACCATCTTTAACTTAGTGGTCTTCGCTATATACGTGTCATGCGATATCATCAATATCTTTGGCCATATGTACTTCTACGCAGTAGATGGTGTTTATACAAGAACAAAGTTTATGTTTTTCTCTCAAGGCTTTCAATTCGTGGCCTTCGCTGTTGTCTTCTTGCTTACAACGTTTAATAAGAAGACTACCCGCACCGAAAAACTCGCCTTTGCTTCTTATTGCTTAATTCCATTAATCGCCATTCTTGTTCAAAACGCTCTTCCTGGTTACGCCATTGCGTATTTATCAATTATCGTCGCTATTGAAATCTTATTCTTATTCGTTAACGTTAAGAAAAATATGGAATTAATTAATGAGGCTAAGCGCACAAAAGAAGCGGAAGTGAAGTTAATGGTTTCTCAAATCCAACCACATTTTATCTATAACACCCTTTCCTCTATTTCGACTTTAATTAAAATCGATCCAGAAAAGGCTCAAAGAGGTTTAGATGATTTTACTGAATATTTAAGAGCCAATCTTACATCTATCAGTGAAACTGGTCTTGTTAGTTTTGAGAATGAATTAAGACACATTCAAACATATCTTTCTTTAGAAAAGATCAGATTTGATGAAAGACTAAACGTCAATCTAGATATCCAATCTAAAGACTTTAAAGTTCCACCTTTATCAATTCAACCAATTGTTGAAAACGCTGTTAAGCATGGCGTTCTCCAGAAGCTAGAAGGTGGCACAATTAACATCAAAACATATGAGACTGAAGAGGC
>CACZNF010000019.1 GCA_902782395.1 uncultured Erysipelotrichaceae bacterium
ACAGAAAAAGCATCCATTGATAGACCGATTCCGAGGAAGATGATAGATAAGATAATATTTAAAGTCATAACAAAAATAATACTACAGTAATCATTTAAGTAAAGCACAACGATAAAAATTAATAAGCAAGATCGTTTTCTGAGTATTTAACAAATACTGGGAATGTCGCAAATACCATTGTGACGGCAATGGCAATTAAACTAACTAATAGTTCCGTCACCAATATAAAGGATGGTGAACCATAATCAGACATTATTTTAAACCAAGGAAATATTTCCCCAACTTTATAAACACAAATGGTAAGAGCACCAAAAAAGTTTAACCAAACCGCAAACTTCTCATATGCTCTTTTTCTAAATGACTTAATAGCGATCACTAAGGCGATGATAAGAATAGGTGCGGAGAATAAGAAAGCAATAATAGTTAGAATTTGACTAGCTACTAAACTATCTGGCGTTGATAAATACATTATGACTTCAGGTAATAATTGAAAACTCATTAACAAGGCTAAAGCCATACTAACAAACAAAGAAATCTTCTTAACCATAATTTTGACCTCGCAAATAATCCTAAATAAAAATCTTGATTATATCAATATAAATGGCGTTAATAGCCATATTTTTTACGTTTAATAATCACTAATGTTCCTGAAAGGATACCACCACATATTTCTCCAATAGTAACTGCCCACCAAATACCAATGCTTCCCATAAATAACGGAAACAAGAATAAGAAACCAATTTGGAATATGAGTGTTCTAGTTAAAGAAATAATTAATGATAATAAACCGTTATTTAAAGCGGTAAAGAACGAGGAGAAGAAAATAGCAAAACCCACTGCTAAATAACAAATAGAATAGATTCTAATTGCAATAATAGAGAGATCCACTAGTTCTTGATTATTTCTAGAGAAGATATGAGCAAATGGCACAGCGGTAGAAAATGATAAGACAAACATTGTGACCGCTGATATACCAATAATGATGAGGCTTCTTTTTAGAACGTTTCTAAGTTCTGCACTATTTTTAGCCCCATAGTTATAGCCAATAACCGGTGCCATACCAATGGAATAACCAATGAATATCGCACAGAAGATGAAACCGACATACATGATAATGCCATAGGCAGAGACACCATTTTCACCATACGCAATTAATAATTGAGCGTTATATAAAGTAGAAACCACACTCATCGCAATATTAGAGAAGAATTCACTACTACCGTTATAAATGGATTGAAGAATATCTTTAACAACTATTCGTGTTTTACCTAATGAGATTGGATTATCTTTTCTAATAATGAAATATAGTAAAGGACCAACAGAAGCAATAACGTAGCCACTTATTGTGGCAGCGGCCGCTCCAACAACGCCCCAACGGAATACACCAATAAATAAGGCATCTAAAGCAATATTAGTGATGCCACCCGCTAAAACGAATCTAAAACCTAGTCTTGGTCTTTCCACCACTGTAAAGAATGATTGAAAGACATTTTGTAAGATAAAGAACATCTGTGCGGACACTAAGATGCGTCCATATAATGTCGCTTCGCTAATGAGGTTTTCACTATCGCTATTAGATAAATGAGCCATTAAGACCACCACTGGTCTAACTAAGAAAAAACCCACTATTGAGATAAGTACGCCTAAAGCGATTGTAAAATAAATGATTAAAGAGAACGTTTTATTAGCTTCCTCTTTTTTACCTTCGCCTAGTTTCTTACTGACCAAAGCTGTTCCACCAGCGCCCATCATAAAGCCAATAGAACCGATAATCATGATAAATGGGAAGATAAGATTGACCGCAGCAAAGCTAGATGGGTTATTGGAATAATTAGAAATAAAGATACCATCAATGATTGAATACAAAGACGTAAAAACCATCATGATGATGGGAAATATCACTAAGTGGAAGATTCTTTTGTATGTAAAGTGATCAGATAGATGGACTCGCATAACTTTTTTGATTATACTTATTTAATAAATAAAATAAAAGACATCTCTATTTTGAGATGTCATTTTTTCGTTTGGCGGAGAATTAGGGATTCGAACCCTAGCAGGACTTGCATCCTCTATCGGTTTTCAAGACCGACCCCTTCAACCGCTTGGGTAATTCTCCGTATGGTGGACCATCCAGGACTTGAACCCGGAACATAACGGTTATGGGCCGTCCACTCTAACCGATTGAGTTAATGGTCCGTTGGTTATGTAGTTACTAAGGCTTAGCCCTTGAGACCACGTGATTGACGATCCATATCTTCAACAACGATATCGAAGATTTCGCCAAGTGTGGCACAGTGAGAGAGTAAATCCCATGGTTCATTTGTGTGGAAATGGATTTTAATCATTTCATCATCACCAACGCAGATGAGGGAATCGCCTTTCATATTTTCGAGGATCCAATCAGTGATTTCGTCTTCGTCAAGGCCTTGACCTTCAATTAATAATTGTGTGTCGTAACGGTATTGTAACATAACTTTACCTGCAACTTTCTATATATTAATCACTATGTGATTATAAACAATTGGTGGATCCGACGAGAATCGAACTCGCTACCTCCTGAATGCAAATCAGGCGCTCTCCCAGGTGAGCTACGGACCCAAAGCTGTATACTAACAGCACGTAATAGAGTAGCAATTTTATTAACGGTTATCAAGAATTTATTAATAAATTTTAAAGCTTGGTAACGGTCACTGTGGCATAATCTGCAACTGTATTATTGACAGTAAAGCTGAAGCCTAAATCAATATTTGAGTTAAGTTTGCCTTGGTTCTTGAATTGCTTTTTGTATGTGTTCATGTTGAATGAACTACCCATTCTAAATAACGAATTGGTACTGAATAAATCTGTTGGGAAATTATTAGCGGTTGTGCTATTACGAATGAGTTGGAGCTGATTATATTCATAGTAGCCATCGCCTAAAGGTGATAGATAATCACTACCTTCACCATTGCTATCATAATAGGTATTAGCCATTGCCCCATAGACAGTGCGACCACAGTTAGGATTAGTGGTTAGAGTGAAAGAAGTTTGATATCTATCATTGTAATAAAACAAACGTGAATCAACGTGCCACACTCTAATACCAACTTCTTGAGAACCCTTTGGATAACCACTATTGTTACCACCATATTGATAAGTTGTATCGAACTGGTTCAAACCAGTTGGGGTATAGTATTCAAGCAATAAATATTCATCAAATGGTGAGTTAAATCTATTAAAACTTGGTGTTAAAAGAATCATTTCACCAGATGTGGCGAATGGTTTGATATTAAGAGTCATGGTTTGCTTAGGAATATAGGCTTTGCCCCATCCTAACGCGAACGAACTATATGGATCATGACCACCGACGTTAAAGTCTTGCATAGAGAAACCACCGGCAGGATTATATTGGCCTGAATAGTCATAATAGTCTTCTAGACCGTACATGTGACCCATTTCATGGATATATGTATGTGTATCGATTTTACAATTTCTTGTGTCGCCACCATGTGGGCCGTTTGCAATACCGGTTTTTTCGTAGATTTTGTTTGAACCGTACATGAAGTCATAACTGGCCCAGAAGAAAGCGTTCGCGCCTGGATTATTGACACTCTTAACGCTTGTATCTTGTACCCAATAGCAATACGCCCAGAAGTTTTTGTATGATGAACTGGCTGCTTGTGAATCTGGCGCAGCGTAAATAAGCATGACACCATCTAAATAGCCATCACCATCTTTATCAAAACTCTTACGAGAAACGGATGGATTATTATTGAAGTACCAGTCAGTGGCATTTCTAACAAGAGCACGTGTAGTGGAAACGGAGCCGTCATCGTTACCGTATTTACTACTTCTTGCACCAGGTTCATACCAAGATGAAACTGTACCAGTTAAGGTAAGTGCACCATGGCTTTCTTCTTCATAATACGTTTTAACACTTCTCCAACCAGTATCGGTGCTTGTGCCAAAATAGGCTTTTTGAATGTCTTCTCTAATCTTGGATTTGTTAGAGGTAGCAATATAACTATTGGAGTCTGTAAACCAAACAGGAATTACTAGAATGTTAGCCTCACCAACTGAAGGTGTATATGAGATAACAGTATCATTTAAAGCAAGGGTTTTGTAGGTTGAAGCAGCATAGGTTGGATCCATACCTGGTTCTGGGATTTGAGAACTTGAGGAAGTGCTACTACTAGATGAACTTGAAGAAGATGGAACACTAGAAGCAGAACTTGATGGCGCGCTTGAAGAACTACTTGAAGAACTACTGCTGCTAGATGAGCTTGAGCTACTAGAAGAAGAACTACTGCTAGAGGAACTAGAAGAGGATGAACTACTGCTAGAGGAACTAGAGCTACTACTTGAAGATGAGCTACTTGACGTATCGCTGGAGATTGTACTATCAGTAGATGTAGATGATTCAGTAGAATCTACGCTGTCACTAGATGTCTCATCACTAGAAGAAGATTCTGTATCTGAACTTGTTGGTGGTTCAGTCTTATAAGTATATGGATCACTTGTATTTCCGAACAATGGAATAAAGAACTCACATGAACTTAATGTGAGCATGGCGGTGAACATAAATCCAAATACTAATAATCTTCTTTTCTTCATAACTTAATTATACCAACGCTTTTAGCGTGGAGAATTATTATAAACCCAAAAATAACTTAATTTAAACAAAAATCACTTTGCGCTAAAATATAAAACAAATGACAATTAAAAAATATCTCGATGAATCGAATACTTTAGTAGGAAAGAAAATTTTACTCACAGGTGGAACATCTGGAATTGGTCTTTGTTTAGCGGATCAACTGCTTTATAAAGGCGCAGATGTCATCATTTTAGCGAGAAATCCAAATAAATCATTAGAGGTTAAAAACAAACTGTTAGAAAAGTACCCTGATGGGCACCTTAGTTTTATATCTTTTGATCAAAGTGATTTCGCTAGTATTGACTCCGCGGTAAAAGAGATAATTGATAAGCATCAAGATTTCTACGCTTTGATTTGTAACGCTGGAATTTTCGCTCATAATAAGAAAGATGAAAACGGCTTATCTTTAACATTTAAGACTAACTGTGTGGGTTTAGGATATTTCTTAAAGTTACTTGTGCCAAAGTTACACAATAAACACCGCATTATCATCCAAGGTTCATTAGCCGCTGGTTATCATCTTAAAAAGATTAATTCTTTATATGATAACGTCAGTAACTGGCAGCAATATCTAATCTCCAAGGCCTGTGTAGAGATGATTTACTACCACTACGCCTGTATGAATTTAAAAGACATATCTTTCTATCTAGTGGAACCAGGTTTAACTAAATCAGATATCGTCAGGGAATTCCCTACCCCACTTAGACAACTTGGTAAGTTCTTTTTAAAGGTCGCTAGTCATTCCCCTAATAAGGCCGCTTTAACCGCTATTCTTGCTTTGCAAGAAAATATAAAGCAATCCTTCATCGTGCCACGTGCGTTCTTTACTTGGAGAGGCTATCCAAAAATAAAACAATTTCCAAAGAAAAGAATTAATGAACACTTATATTCATTAGTGGACGATTTAGTTTAATTTTTATAAGAAGAAGATTGAAAACGCGATTAGATATTGAGCGACGTAATAAGTAATGGAATTCGATATTAAATCGAATGGTTTATCTTTTCCTTCACCAAAGTAAGTACCACATAAGATTAAATCACTTAAGGCAAAGAGGATGCCACCGATAAAGAGCATGTTATAGGAAGCTACTTGCATTTTATTTGCAATGGCTAAATAGCCCGCAGTGGCCAACATACCAAATAAAATCACACCATAAACAAAGCTTATGATCTTATATTCCTTATAGTTATATTTAAGTGGCTTTTCTAATAAGAGAACAGCTCCACCACATAATAAGGCAAAGGCTAATGGGATGAGATAGGCATACCAATCTGTGGGATATGGTAACTTTCTCATCATGCCGTATATATAGAAAATATGACCAACGGCAAAGCATGAAAATCCCGCGAATGTATAGATACGAGTGTGTTCTTTATAAACATATTTAAAGCCTAACCAAATATCACCTAATAAGCCCATTGCTAAACCACATATCGCATAAAAAGCAAATGGAGGATTGCCGTTTGCGTAAGCGGAATAAGCCGCTAAAGCGATGAAAAGGAACGATGTTGTAGCTTTAATCATCGTTGACTTAACGGATGTTTTCCTCACTTTTTCGATAATGAAGAGGGTCAAACAAATGGCCCCTAAAACTAGTAAGACGATACAGACTGCCATAAATACTCCTAGGCAAATAACATTATTTTATTTGATTGATTCGTATTTTTATTTTAGCAAGTTTTGTATAAATAAAAAAGATTTGAAGTAATCTCCTCAAATCTCTTTATTTTTTGCTTCTCTTTCCGCTTTGCGTCTTTGTAAATCAATATTGTTGTTATAGATTCTTAATAATCTTGGTAAGTTATGCTTTAAAACGAAGGCTGGAAGAACAATTAATATTGCATTAATAATGGCCACTGGTAAGGCAATAGTTAGCCAGATATTGGATTGGCCAATATACATCTTCCAATCTAGTAAGATGAGAAGAAATGATACTGGTACACTATAGAAATGAATGGCGATGCCATATCTTGCTTCCAAGATGAAACGCGCAATATATTCGTTATCAAAAGGATTAGCGACTTTGTTTTTATGGAAGCCAGTAAAGCTACCTAATTCTGGAACATAATCTTTCCACTTCTGCACTTTAATAAAGTTATAGAACTTCATTTCTTTTTCTGTTGTTCTAAAAATACCTTTATCTTTTTGGAAATACTTTTCTGGCATCTTTCTAATAATAAGGGCCACTAAAGCGTCCAATAAAATAGCAATAACAGTTAAAGCCACAGTAAAGATAATGTATAACCACCACTGGTCATGATATAAAGGGTTAAACAAAATGTTTAACAAGGAAGTAATAACTACGCCGATACCAATGATAATTAAATATAAAACCATTATTTTTCCTCAGGTAAATATTTTAAAGGTACACCATAGAATTGCTCATAGATTTCTTTGCATCGTCTTTCGTTTTCCTTGAGCATATAGGCCACGTTTTCTTGTTGGGTTAATCCTTCATCAGGATAAATAGGCTTTAAGATATGCAAAGTATAAGCTTGGATATAAGCACCATTTTCATCAGTTTTGTTTGTGTCACGCATAGTGATGAATGTTGGAATAATAGGCACATTATTCTTACTAGCGAAGATAAAGGCACCTTGTTTTAATGGCTTTGGCTTACGATAATTCCACCACATCGATTGTTCTGGGTAAATTAAGATGTAATGACCTTTTTTAAGAATAACACTGATGGATTTATATAAGTCTCTTAAAACAGTTGGGTTAGTGGCTAGTGGTAAAGTATTACAGTTTCTTAAGAAATAACCATATAAGCCAGGCATTGTATAGTTACCTTCTCTAA
>CACZNF010000020.1 GCA_902782395.1 uncultured Erysipelotrichaceae bacterium
GATTGATCACAAAAAGAGTAGACAGGGGTATAAGTTAAGCCGTTTATTTGTTCTTCATTGATATAGGTATCTAGTGCTGGAGAAATTAAAGAATCATATGAATAACAATAATGTAAAAAGTCATAAGTCATCCTTAAATCATTTATCTCTTCTTCACTACTCCTTAATGTCTGAATAAGAGTAATAGGAGATTCATCACTTTTGATTTGTTTTTCTTTACTAAACGAAACCACTCCATAATCGAATTGCTTCTCTGCGGATAATTCAATTGAATGATGAGCACCATTAGAAAAGCCAAATATCAACATACTAGCGCTCACTCCTATCGCTAAGGATAGTATTGAGAAGATATTTCTTTTAAATCGTTTAACAAAGTTATTAGTGATAATCCTGTTATACCAGTTTGGATTGCTCTTTTTATCTTTAGTGGTTTCTACTTTCTCACTTTTAATCTCATTAATTCTTTCTACATCAAAGATCTTTCCATCTCTCATATGAATAATGCGGTCACTATATTTTCTAGCCAATTCCTCATTATGCGTCACCATAATGGCTAATGATGTTTCACTAGCCTTCTTTAAAGATTCCATGACTAAAAGGGCATTATCTTTATCCAAAGCACCTGTTGGTTCATCCGCTAAGATGATGCGAGGTTTATTAATAAAACCACGCATAATAGCGATTCTTTCTTTTTCACCACCAGATAATTTAGAGCACTTCTTTTCTAATAACTCTTTAGGAATGGAGAAATTATCAATCAAAGATAAGACTTTCTTTTTCGCAGTGTTAACACTATCCCCATTTAATAAAGCGGGTAGCATGATGTTATATAACGCTGTTTGATTTTCTAATAAGTGATAATGTTGGAAGATATAACTCACTATTTTCTTTCGATAATTTACTAACTTCTTTTCTTTAAAAGTGGCGATATCTTCGTTATTAAAAATTATTTGCCCTTCACTAGGATTATCTAATTTACCAATAAGGTTTAATAATGTTGATTTACCACATCCAGATTTGCCTAAAACACTCACTAGACCAGTAGAAGGGAAAGTTAAAGTAATGTCTTTCAAGACATACTTTTTTTCATTTTTATTGATGACATAATACTTTGATACTTTTCTAACTGTTAATAGAGACATAAAAAACTCCCTCTATTAATAAGTAGGGGGAGATTTTCATTTTTTTCCTAAAAAAGTTTAGTGATCTAATTTTTGATCGTATGGAACATCTTCCATTTTGACCGCTGCTGGAACCTTTGGAAGGCCTGGCATTGTCATAATGGCACCAGTTAATGGAACGATGAAGTTAGCACCTGCGGATAATCTTACTTCACGAATAGTAACTGTGAATCCTTTTGGAGCGCCTAACACTTTTGGATCATCAGTTAATGATTGCGGTGTCTTGGCGATACAAATTGGAGTTTTATCAAAGCCTAACTTTGTATAATCTTCGATTTGTTTATTAGCGGCATCTGTATAAACAACTTCGCCCGCACCATAGATTTCTTTACAGATGATTTCAATCTTCTCTTTGATTGGAAGTTTTTCATCATATAAAGGATGATAATGGGATTCTTTAGTATTGAGAATGTTCATCACACCTCTTGCTAAAGCTTCTGCACCTTTACCACCATCAGCGAAGGCAGAGCAATAAGCATAATCATAGCCATTATCTTCACACCACTTGCTTAAGTAGGCTGTTTCTTTTTCAGTATCAGAAGCGAAGTGATTAATGCAAACTATAGCAGGGACCCCGTATTTTTCCACATTTTCAATATGTTTCTTAAGATTGCAAACACCATTAGCTAATGCTTCAACGTTTTCGTTTCCAAGTTCTTCAAATGGTTGACCACCATGCATCTTGAGCGCTCTAATTGTCGCAACCACAACGACAGCATCTGGTTTTAAGCCAGCCACGCGGCATTTAATATCTAAGAATTTTTCCGCACCAAGGTCAGCACCGAAGCCTGCCTCTGTAACCACGACTGGAGATAACTTAAGAGCCATCTTTGTGGCGATAATGGAGTTACAACCATGAGCGATATTAGCGAATGGTCCACCATGGATAATGGCTGGATTACCTTCTAATGTTTGAACGAGGTTTGGATTAAGTGCGGTAATCATGAGTTTCATGATGGCGTGACTAATTCTAAGTTGTCTTAAGAAGACTGGTTTTTCATCATAGCTATAAGCAACGATGATGTTATTGATTCTATTCATGAAATCGTCAACGTCCTTTGATAAACAAAGGATAGCCATTAATTCACTAGCAACTGTAATGACGAATTCTTCTTGTCTTGGAGCGCATTTTGTTTCACCTTCAGAAACAGTCACTTTTCTTAAGGCTCTATCATTCATATCAAGAGCTCTCTTCCAGAGAACTCTTTCTGGATTAATATTTAATTCATTGCCTTGCCAAATGGAGTTATCGATACAAGCAGCAATAAGATTGATAGAACTTGTTAAGGCGTGCATATCGCCTGTGAAGTGCAAGTTGATATCTTCACTTGGAACCACTAAAGCTTTGCCACCACCGGTAGCGCCACCTTTAATACCAAAGACAGGGCCAAGAGATGGTTCTCTTAAACAAACTAATGAAGGAACACCGATATAGCGTAAGCCATCATGTAAGCCAATTGAGGTGGTTGTTTTACCTTCGCCAGCTTTAGTTGGTGTAATCGCGGTAACCAAAACTAGTTTACCGTTTGGACGATCTTTTAACTCATCCATAATCTTTAATGAGATTTTTGCCTTATCATATCCAAAAGGAATAAGGTATTTCTCATCAACGTTAATCATTTTTGCTACATCGAAAATGTTTCCCATAAATAGAACCTCTCTATATTTTCATTTGATAACTATTATCCATATTCATAATCTATTTTGCAACAATTAATCTTTTGATTAATGTTTCATTGCCTCTTTTAGGAGTTCTTCTTTAGTTTGGAACTCTTTGCATGGTAGTTGATGCTTAAAGAATGTGACCTGTCTTTTAGCGTAGTTTCTCGTTCTCTTTTTAATGAGTTCTTTGCATTCTTCTAAGCTATATTTGTTATCTAAATAATCAAGCACTTCTTTATAACCAATAGCCGCTTTCGCGGTCAATGATAAGTCATATTTTTTAAGCAAGTTTTTAACTTCTTCTAATAGACCCATTTCAAACATTTGGTCGACACGGGTATTAATATTCTCATATAATTGCTCTCTATTTGGATTGATAAAATAGAACTTCACTTCTTCATCTTTAAAGAATAAAGCGTGTTCTTGCTTATCAATGGTTTCTGATTTGTTTGTTTCATGAGTTCTAGCGATTTGTAACGCTCTTATGACTCTTTTACGGTTGTTCATATGAATGGTTTCTGTGGCCTTCATATCAACTTTTTTAAGCATCTCGTAAAGTTCTTCGTTAGATAACTGTTCTAAATCAGAAACATCCGCTTCTTCTTCATCTTCAAAAACATAATCATAGAGGGCCGCTCTAATATATAGACCAGTACCGCCACAGACGATGATGGTTGGATATTTCTTTTTAAGTTCAAGATAAGTTTTTCTAAAGTCTTCTTGATACTCTTTTACGGAATAGGTTTGATTTGGTTTAACAATATCTAAAAGATAATGTTTCTTATAATCTTCGCTATCTCTCTCCACCTTAGCGGTGCCAATATCCATTTCTTTGTATATTTGAAAAGCATCTCCGTTGATAATAGGAGCGTTATATTCTTTCGCTAATGTTAAAGCAAGGGATGTCTTGCCTGATCCTGTAGGACCCACTATTACTATAAGCATGGAAATATTATAACAAAAAAATGCGATATAATTCGCATTTATTTAATAATTGACTGCACTGTCTTTAATAGTGCATACAAAGCTTCTTTGCTAGCTTCATAATTCACCACAATCGGATGGTTATCGTAAAGCTCTTTTAAGTTGTTTGCTTCTTTAATCTTTCCTTGTGCTCTTAAGTTAGCGATATTGTGCTTTAATTCAATCACGTCTTCGCTATTTTCGAATTGTTCTTTGTTTTTAAGAAACTCTTTCATCTCAGGAGTTTCATCAATCAAAGCCTTTAATTCTTTAGCCTTTTCAATGACTTTATCCATTGACGATTTCTCCAATCATGGAGTAAGTATGGGACTCAGTAATTTTCACTTTAACGATTTTACCAATCATTGATTCATCGCCTTTAAAGTGAACAAGTTTGTTTTCTTCTGTATAGCCAGAATACATGTCTTTGTCGTTTTTAGATATACCATCAACGAGAACATCAAATGTTTGGCCCACCATAGTCTTACTATGCGCTTCAATATGAACTTCTAAGTGCTTAACAAGTTCCATAAATCTCGCGGATTTTGTTTCTTTAGAAACATTGTCGGCGATTTTCGCCGCAGGTGTCCCTTTTCTTGGTGAATAGATAAAGGTAAACGCGGCTTCGTATTTAATTTCATCCACGATTGATAATGTGTCTTTAAATTCCTCATCGGTTTCATTTGGGAAGCCAACGATGATATCTGTGGATAAGGCTAAGCCTGGAATCTTTTCTCGCATTTCTTTAACTAAAGCAAGATATGATTCTCTTGTGTATCTTCTACCCATCGCCTTTAAAACACGGTCATTACCAGATTGCACTGGAAGATGGATAAACTTCATGATATTTGGGTATTTTGCGATCACATCTATCATCTTTGAGGAAAAATCCCAAGGGTGAGAAGTCGTAAATCTTAATCTTGGAATACCTAATTTAGCGACCGCTTCCATTAAGTCTGCAAAGTCTTTTCCTTCGTCTAAATCCTTGCCATATGCATTGACGTTTTGGCCTAAAAGAGTAATTTCTTGATAACCGTTATCAATGAGTTGTTGGCATTCATTTAAAACATCAGCAAAGTGTCTACTTCTTTCTTTGCCTCTAGTATAAGGAACAATGCAGTATGTACAGAATTTATCGCAGCCATACATGACATTCACATATGCCTTATAAGTATTGTTTCTACAAGCAGGAGCAATCTCGATAACTTCGCCTGGTTTACTTTCGATAGCCACCACTCTTTCTTGGTTGGCTCTAGCTTCATAAACAAGGGAATATAGTTGAGCGATTTCATGGGTACCAAAATATAAATTAACTTCTTTAAATGTTTCCATTAACTTATTTAGGATTTCTGGTTGTTCCACCATACATCCACATATCGCTAAGACAAGATTCTTATTCTTTACTCTAAGGTGCTTTAAATTACCAATTTCGCCATAGACTTTATCTTCCGCGTTTTCTCTTACCGCGCATGTATTAATAATGATTAAAGTGGCTTCTTCAGGTTTATCGGTATAAATGTAACCGACATCCTCTAATAAGCCACGCATTGTTTCTTCATCTCTCACATTAGCTTGACAGCCATATGTGTGGATATAATATTTTTCGCCTTTAACAATATGTTCTAATTCTTCCTTTTTATCAAAAGAAGCAGGCGCAAAAACTGTGGCTTCTTTTTTACGAGAGGCCGCTTTTAACATATTTGGGGTGTTAATAATTTTTGTTTTCATACTACTTTTCTAAATAATAAATTGGGAAGATTTGATTAGCAAGTCCAGTGATATCATCGATATCAAGAACAACAGCAGAGAAGACGCCTCTGCCTTCATCTGGGACTTGGAATTTGCTTTGTTGACCATAGATAATCTTATTCACTACGGTTTCAGCAGTTGATCCTAATACACCATCAGCGTAGCCAGTCATACCAACATCGCTAATAAAGGCAGTACCTTTAGGTAACACATGAGCGTCACATGTTTGAACATGAGTATGTGTACCTAAAACCGCACTGACTTTGCCATCTAAAGCAAAGGCTAATGATTGTTTTTCACCTGTTGCTTCAGCGTGGAAATCAACAATGTGGATAGTCGCAGGCTCCTCTTCATCGCTTAACAAATTAAGGATGGAATAATAAGGGGCGTTAACTTCCTCATTCATAAAGGCACTGCCTAATAAGTTAGTGACTCTAATGGAAACACCATTAACTTCAAACACTACACTGCCTTCACCTGGAAATTCCTTAAGAAGATTATATGGTCTTACTAAACGATCAACTTGATTAATGTAGCGGAGTATTTCACTTTTACTCATATAGTGGTTACCAAGAGTAATCGCATCCACTCCTGCATCAAGAAGTTCAAAGTATTGATTTCTGGTTAAGCCTTTACCATGCGAAGCATTCTCGCCATTGGCAATAACAAAATCAATCTCATATTTGTCTACGTAATAAGGAATTCTTTCCTTAAGTAAGCGGCGGCCTACACGACCGACCACATCACCGATAAATAAGATTTTCAAATTGTATTCTTTCTATGAAATAGGGCTACTATTTCGCGGTTTCTATCGCACGATATTCACGAATGACAGAAACTTTAATTTGACCTGGATAGGTCATTTCATTTTCGATACGTTCTTTGATGTCTCTAGCTAATTTGAAGGCACCGACATCATCGATTTTTTCTGGAATAACCATGACACGTAATTCACGGCCAGATTGCATCGCGTATGATTGATAAACGCCATCGTAGGACTTGCAGATTTCTTCAAGTTGTTCGATACGTTTGATGTAGTTTTCTAAGATTTCACTTCTAGCACCTGGTCTAGCAGCGCTTAATGTATCAGCGGCTTGGACTAAGTTAGCAATGATGTATTTTGCAGGAACGTCACCATGGTGAGATTCGATGGAGTTAATAACGACATCACCTTCACCATATTTCTTGGCGAGTCTGGCACCAATTTCAACGTGGCTGCCATCCATTTCAAAGTCAGCGGCTTTACCGACATCGTGTAAGAGACCTGCTCTCTTAGCTAAGTTTTGATCTAAGCCAAGTTCAGCGGCCATGATACCACATAAGTAAGCAACTTCAACGGAGTGGTCTAAAGCGTTTTGCCCGTATGAAGTACGATATTTTAATCTACCGACATAGTCGAGTAATTCTTTGTTGATTCTAGGTAAACCAAGTTTGAAGGCGACTTCTTGGCCCGCTTTATGGATGCTTTCATCGACTTCTTTCTTAGTCTTTTCAACGATTTCTTCAATTCTTCCTGGTTGAATACGGCCGTCTTTGATGAGGGCTTCAAGAGATAATCTAGCGATTTCTCTTCTAATAGGATTGAAGCAAGAAACAGTAATAACTTCTGGAGTATCATCAATGATTAAGTCAACACCTAATAATTGTTCTAAGGAACGGATGTTACGACCTTCACGACCGATGATTCTACCTTTCATTTCATCACTTGGTAAAGCGACGACTGAAACTGTTCTTTCACTGGTGACATCTTGCGCATAACGAGTTAAGGCTAAGCCTAAGAGTTCTTTAGCTTTAGTGTCACATTCTTCTTTCGCTTCTT
>CACZNF010000021.1 GCA_902782395.1 uncultured Erysipelotrichaceae bacterium
AAGAAATTGGTGGTTTGAATACCTTTGACCTTATCGCATAACTTGTTATACACATCAGCGTGGTCACCGAAGTTAATAAATAAGGCAACTTTATTTTCTTTAACGTATGGGACGAGATGCTTAACCATCGCTAAGAACATATCAAATCCCGCACCAGCGCCACCAACAGTCATTAAGATACGTAATGGTTTACCATTAGCGATTCTTTCCTTACGACGTTTATTGTCGTTTTCTAAATCAACTAATAGTTCATGGTCAATAAAGCAACCAACCATCTTTAACTCTTCATCAGGAATACCGTTAAGTGGTTTTTTATCAAAACCGTTTAATGTCTTATAACCAAAGTAGGCAAATGGTGTTTGTACAGTGTGAATCGCACCTTCAGAAAGGTGTAAACCCATTGGCCAGTTATCTGGAATAGCATTGACAACGTGTGTCATACCCGCATGAACAGCGGCTTGACTTGGCCACACGTGAGTGGCGATATATGGGATATCTTTATCAATGTGCTTAAAAATAGGCACTAAGAGTTCGCTATTCTTTTGATCTTTGGCGTTATAAGTAATCTTTTTAAAACCTTCAGAATTTAATGGTTCCCAAACAATCTTATTAAATAATTTAGATTTTTGTGAAATACGAGACGCTAGAGAGTACATATCATTTTGCTCTCTAATCATCTTGCTACCAGTAGCGTCAAATGAGGCTAAATCTAACCAATATGGTTTATAGCCTAACGCTCTAGCCGCACTGGCCATAGCAATGGAGATGCGGTAGTGGCCAAAGCCCATTCTAATATTGCCGACGATTAAAGCGTTATCTGCAAACTTTTGGTTTTCTTCACCGAAAACAATATTAGAAGCATCAATAAAATCTAAGGTTGGGATGTCTTTAAAGCTGAGTTTGTAATCAGCGTTACTATCATCACCATATTTCTTGATGTATTTCTTTTTGCTGTTAACCGCGCCTTTATAAACTTTATTAGGCATTGGGTTATTAAATATACTTGAGGATCTATCTTTCATTAACAAAGACTCCTTTCTTAATGTCATAAGTGAGGTATTTCATTTGTCCATATAACTCAAATTCAATATGGATTAAATTACCTTTTGTAATGTATCTTCGATTATGCGCGTTATAGAAGATATTCAATACCGTGTCGAATGTTTTGTTCTTTTCTTTATCATAAGTAGCGATATCGTCACTAGTGAAAAGTAAGCTACCAAATAGAGCGTTTAATGTACTTAAAGCCTCTCTTTGTTCTTTACTTAATTTGATGTTTTCATCTCTTAAAAGGAAGACATCTGGATCATTACCAAATAAGTGATTGTTCATAAATGAACGATAGATTGTATTTTGTAATGTCACTTTCGTAGATATTCTTTCTCTATGGAATAAGCGCATATAGAAGACATCATCAAACTCTAAAGAGACATCTGGTCCGACACGTAAGTAGTCGAAGTGCTGATAAGAGTTAATAATGTTCGCGCCACAACCAAGAATGGTTTTACCTTTTAAGGTATCTCTTAATAATTGATAGGCTTTATCTTGCACCATACATCTAGTTCTACCGTTATATTCTGGTAGAGCGGCAGCGTAGAGGAAGTCTAACTTAAAGAAGTCGACACCCATTTCCACGTAGTGATTCAAACACTCTTTAATGTATTTAATAACTTCAGGATTATCTAAATCTAAGGAATAGAATCCTGACCAGTTACCACCCGCTTTAATTGGTTTACCTTTTTTATCTTTTCTTAACCAATCTGGATGTTCTTGATAAAGCTTAGACTTAGTCTCCGCCACAAATGGGGCTAACCAAAGACCAGCTTTCATGCCTTTAGAATGGACTCTATCGATAATGTTTTTTAAACCATTAGGGAACTTTACTGGATCAACATCCAGCCAGTCACCCACAAATGTTTCATAGCCATCATCGATTTGGAAAACATCAAATCTACTATCTAATGCATCTAAATCACGAAGAATGATATCCGCGTTAATGTTTTGATAATAGTTATACCAAGATGTATAACCTAATAGTTTCTTGACGTTTCTAATTGGGAAATCATCCCAGAAAGCATATAAACCTTTTTCAAAGTTGTCATAGTAGCAGTAGTCAAAGATTGTCACTTCTTGACCTTTTTTGACATCTAATCTTCGCACGTCACTAATGAGGTGAATAGAACTTCTATCCTTAATTAATTCGATAATCAAATAAGCAGTTTTATAATTTAAATTATAAATGAAGCACTCATATTTACCTTTGCTATAGAAGACATCATAGCCATGGCTCTTTCTAATTGAATAGTTATAGAACTGCGCATCACCATACGCGGACATCGCATACATCTTACTAATGATGTGTGGACTCTTTTTGATATCTCTTAATTGTTCTCTAAGCTTATATTCTCTAGTATCAGTCCATGATTGATAACCATTTAAGAAATAGACATCCTTATAGTTAATATGGGATGAATAAGAAGCATCCGCTTTATCTAATGTTATATCAGCGTTTGCTAAAAGCTTAATAGTGGTGCGGTTACCATTTCTAGAAGTGGTAATAGTGATATCACTGTTACTATTTTTCGCGGTTTTCTTTTTACCGTTTAAAAAGTAAGTAATACGCATATTATTTTTCTTCACCTAAATCTTTTTCGTTTTCAATAGCTTTCATGAAAGCTTCATCGCCTTCTTTAGCAATTGTCTTCATAACTTTCTTTTCTCTATAGAAGAGAAGAATAATAGCGCCTAAAACACAGAATGAAGCAGCGACGATAGCGACGATTAATAAACCTAATTTTGAGGCAGTAATGTCATTACTATTCTTTTCTTGCGCTGTACCAATAATCGCTAATGAGGTGAATAAGATCATCGCGATAGATTGACCAAACTTCATGGCAAATGTACGAGCGGCAAAGAACATACCTTCTCTATTTTGACCAGTAGTGACTGCTTCTGCTTCCGCAACGTCTGCCACGATACTTTGAGGAATGATACCTAATAAAGCCATTGGTAAAGCGGCAATAATCATAATAATGATACCGAATAACCAACTCATTCCGTTCGCGCCACCTTGGTTAGGTAAGAAGCCAGGAATACTAGAAATAGATGTAATTGCGTAGCAAACAGCTAAGCCTAAGAAACCTGCGATAACAAGTCTCTTCTTACCAAATTTCTTAACTAAGCCTGTGACGAATGGATAGAACACTGCGCTTAAGACAGTCATACCACCCATAAAGACCATAACCATACCAGCATCAAAGCCAAGCGATACTTTCACAAAGAATGGTAAACCTGTTTGGAACATGGTTAAGCCAACCCAGTACATGATGTCAGAAAGTGAGAATGTTCTAAAATCTCTATTCTTAAATGTAGAAACGAGTGATCTGAGAACATTTTCTTCACTTGGTTTAGTATCAACATAATCTTTTTCTTTAATGCAAATAGCTGGTAAAAGCATACAAACTGCGGCAATCACTGCTAAGAAGATAAAGCAAATACGGAAACTCCATGCATAAGCATCCTTATAGTACATACCAGCGTTTTCTAATAAGCCAGTGATTAGTTTTGGTTGACGTAAATAATCCACAACATTTCCTGCAGCGTCTTTTATTTCAGAAACACTGCCACCCGCTAAAACGAATGGTAAGTAAGCAATTAATGTACCAGCGAAGAATGTTAATGAAATAGAAGTGGAAATAAACATTCTATCTTCTTGGTTTTTACCAAATTCTGAAATTAAAGCATTGTATGGTGTGCAGTACATTGTCATGAAAGTATAGAACAAGACGATAGCAATACTAATCCAAATAATGTTTCCAACATTACCACCAGTTGCTTGATCACCAAATGGAGCACAGAATAATAAAACTGTGACAATAGCAAGAGGAATAGCGGCCACCATCATAAATGGCATTCTTCTACCTCTTGGGTTCTTACTTCTATCACTTAAAGAAGCAATAAGTGGATCAGTCACGGCGTCAAAAACACGGCTTAAAGCAGTGATTAAACCTAAGACTGTCATGAATCCACCGATAACTAGACCAGGTAAGATGTACTGTGTTGCGCCAGCAGCGGTATCACCGGTCTTACCACCTGTTGGTAAATAGAATGTCACTAACCAAGCACTAATAATGCCAGAAAGTAAAGACCATCCTAATTGACCGATGGCAAAAATAATCATTTGTTTTTTCGATAATCTTTTCATAAATAACTCCCCTAAAAAGACTCCCTTTATTAATGTCTCAATGATGATAATGTGATATCAATTAGGCATTCAACCTGCGCAGATTTGTCAACGACTTTGTCTTGAGCTAAAACTGCTTTTCTAATTGATAACTTTTTGCATAATTCAAGCAATGCGTGAGTGGTGCTGAAGTAGAAAATTTTGATATCTTTTTGTGGTTTGATAGATCCATCTTTAAGCCCCTCTTCATAGGCTTGCATATAGACCTTTTCATATTGGCCCACAACAGCTTCATATGGGTCGATAGCATTGCTATCATCTCCACCCATAAAGGCATCGAATTCATTAATGAACTTATAGAATTCTGGATGATTGTTAAAGATATCAAGGTAGCTCTTATAGAAAATTTCAACTTTTTCTAAACCAGTCTTACCTTGCTCCAACTTAAAATACTCAGCATTAACTGCTTGTTGTAATTTCATGGCCGAACGAACCACTAAGGATTGTTTCTTTCCAAAGTAGCGGTAGATAGTGGCCTCACCTACCTGCGCGGACACGGCTATATCCTTAATTGTGACCTCTTGAATTGAACGGGCCATAAATAAGTCAGTAGCGATGTCGACTAAAAAATTTACTTTTGCATCTTTTAAACTCATAATCTTATGTGATAGGTCATCTATCAAAACGATAACCTTTCTATCATCACTATATCTTTAATTAAAAATAAAAGCAAACAAATATTTAAAAAATCATAAAGAAAAAGTGTTCTTTTTATATATAAAAGTCATTATAATAAGTATGCTTAAATCATATAAATGGGAGAAAGTTATGATGAAATTAACAAATAAACTTTTATTTTTAAGCGCCTTACTTGCGACTTCTTTAACCGCTTGTAATCACGCTGAACCAGAACCAGAACCAGATAATACTCACGTTGATGTCTTTGTTCTTTCTGGTCAATCAAACATGGAGGGCAGTACTTATTACGTCCATCCTAATGGAACTGAGTTATTAAAGAATTACTTTGAAGAAGAAGGCATGGATTATACCGGTGTTTCTGAAGGTATTTCTACTGTTAAAACAAGCTATTATGGCTTCTATTATCCAAATGGTTGGGCTAAAGCCCATTCTTCAAGCCCAGACCAATCTAGCGCGGATGCTAGAATGACTCCTAACTTCCAACCAACTAAAGTTGGTATGGGCGTTGGTGATGAAGTGCAAGATCCAAAAGATCGCACTAAAATGATTAAAGACATCTTCTTTGGCCCAGAATTAGGTATTGCTAATACTATCGCTGAATATGCCACTGAAGAAAACCCAGTTCACTTAGTGAAATGTGCTTTCTCTGGCTCAGGTTTCACCAAAACCGATGGTGCTAACTGGAACAACCGTCAAGAAGACCCAAAGAAATCATTGTTCTATTTATTAAAAACCTATACACAAAAGTGTTTAGACGCCATTGCAGAAACTGGTAAAGTTCCAGTTCTCAAAGGCTTCATTTGGCACCAAGGTGAATCCGATGGTGGTGAATCCAAATATGAACAATATATGAGGACATTACTTGGCGACTTCAAAGAAGCATTCAAGAGCTACGCTGTTGATGAAAATCCAGACAAGATCGCTTTCTTAGATTGTACAATCTATGATGGTAAAGGTAAGAGTAAACAAAGCTATGGCACAGCCGCTAACAAAGCCAAATTAAAAATTGGTAATGAATCAGAAGAAGACTTAAACTTCTGTATCAACGCCAACCACGAAGAAGGTGGCTTAGGCTTAGAAATCGGTGATGATGCTAAAGGTGGCTATAATACCTTCCATTACAATACCGCTGATGCTTATAAATTAGGCAAAGCATATGGTGAAATCATCATTAATAACAATTTATTAAGAGATAAATAATCATTTGATGCGCTATAATAGTAACTGCGCTTGTAGCTCAGTTGAATTAGAGTGCAACTCTCCGAAGGTTGAGGTCACGCGTTTAAATCGCGTCAAGCGCACCAAATAAGAAAAAATGAACTCGTTTATACGGGTTCTTTTCTTTTATATACTTACTTATAAATAAGTAAGATTTTATATTATTTAAAATAAGTTACGCATATGCGAAAGCCAAAAAATAAAAATGAAAAAAATAATAAAAAAGTGCTTGCAATCTATATACCTCGTGATATGATGTATACCGTGAAAAGAGGTATGCTATGGATGCTCAATTAAAAAGAGGTGTACTAGATGTCTGTGTCTTAGCGGCTATTAAGAATGAAGATTCCTATGGCTATAAGATCATTAAAGACCTAAAACCAATTCTTGAACTATCTGAATCCACACTCTATACCATTTTGAAGCGTTTGGAAGAAGCCAACATGCTAGTGGTGCGCTCCGCGGAATACGAAGGCCGGCTTCGTAAGTATTATCACATCACACCGAATGGCTTAAGAAGAATTGAAGACTTCAAAAACGAATGGAAAGAAATTATGGAGATTTACGCCTTCATAGAAAGGGAGGAAAGATATTAATGAACAAACAACAATTCTTAGATGAACTTAGAAGTAAATTAGTCGGTCTTCCCGATGAGGAAATTGAAAACCGCGTTAGCTTCTATGAAGAAATGATCAATGACCGTATCGATGAAGGTAAAAGCGAAGAAGAAGCGATTAACGAAATCGGTACTGTGGATGAAGTAGTCAGAGAAATCGCTAAAGATACACCGCTTGTGAGCTTAGTGAAGCACAAGATGAAACCAAAGAGAAGACTCAGAGGTTGGGAAGTATTGATTATTATCTTCTCATTCCCATTCTGGCTTCCACTTGTGATTACCGCTATTGCACTAACATTCGCAGGCATCGTCGTGATGTGGAGTGGTGCAATTGCCGTCTACTCAATTGAAGTGAGCATGATTGCCACCATGATTTGGGGCATCTTAGGATACATCGGCTCAGGTCTAGCAGATACATATTACTTAGGAGGAGCTTTATTAGGCTTCGGTGGTACCATCCTCATGGCATTTGCCTGTTATGGAGTTACCAAAGGTATGTTCCGTTTAACTAGATTCATGATAATTGGCATCAAAAGTGCCTTTATCAGAAAGAAAAGGAGATAAGGATTATTATGAAAGGTATATTTGTTGCATTAATCGTCGTCGGCAGTGTTGCCTTAGGCGCTGGTGCGGTAATCGTGGGATATAACGTA
>CACZNF010000022.1 GCA_902782395.1 uncultured Erysipelotrichaceae bacterium
CATCTTTGTTTCGCTAACTTTGGCTTCGAGTAAAGTTTCAAGATCCATTTCTAAAACTACAGCGGCTGTCTTACCTAAATCGAATTTCTCGATTTGGTTTGGATGAAGTTCACCTAAAACACCAATCTTCTTATTTTGGAAAATGACAGAAGCAGCTTTACCTGGATGGAGTTCATCGCCTTCATCCACAAATCTATCAAATCTATAACGTGTTGGTTCAATACCTAAGACAGTGAAGATACCTTCCACTAGGCCTTTCATATGGAAGAAGTTATAGTTTTCTTTTCTTAAAAGACCTTGTCTAATATCTTGACCCACTAATACGATAGCGAGGTGTTCGCTTCTGGAAGATTTACTAATCATATTCGAAGTTTCAAATAAGGCTAAGTTTTTATTTTGTCTAGCGACGTTATAGCTAGCCGCGCTTAATAAGGAACCTAAAATATGGGTTCTAAATACTTCTCTTTCATCGGTTAATGGATTTAAAATGACGTAATGTTCTTCTTTATTTAATAAAGAGAATTCATCTTTTCTCTTTTTAGAAACTAGAGAATAAGTGACGCATTCATCTAAACCTTGGGCTAATAAGAAGTTAGTAATATTTCTCATGCGTTTTTGTCTAAGAGTTAAGGCACCGACTTTGACATCTAAGCATGGTAAGATGCTCTTCACATTATCCATACCTAATAAACGAATGACTTCTTCGCTTAAGTCAGCGTCACAAGTGACGTCTAAACGATACATAGGAACAGTGACTAAGAATTCGTTATCGTTAACAAATTCTAAACCGAAGTTAAGTCTTTCTAAGACATTAACGATTTGTTCTTTAGAGAATTCTGTACCTAAACGATCGTTAATCTTCTTAATAGAAGTTTTGATTCTTTCATCGTTTGGTTTTTCGTTTAAATAATTAACGGCGTTACTATTTTCTTTAGCGTCGCATAATTCATTAATTAACTCGGCGGCATAGTCTAAGACAAAAGCACTTTGGAAGTGATTTGTGCCTTTAACGAATCTTTGTGAAGATTCGCTTACTAAACCTAAACGGTTAGATGTATGACGGATAGAAGCACCATCGAAAGAGGCGGCTTCGATATAAATGTTCTTAGTGTTTTCATCAACTGCGCACGCTAAGGAACCCATCACACCACCTAAGCACATTGGCTTATTATCGGAACAAATGACGATATCGCCTTTGATGATTTTATAGGTTTTTTCATCAAGAGCGACGAAATCACCTTCATAGTCATCTTGAGCGTATAATTCCGCTTTTGGAAGTTTATCAGCATCATACATGTGTAATGGTTGACCAGTCATGAGCATGACATAGTTACCATTGGCTCATCCAAGATGGGGATGGTTTGGTAACAATATTTCTAATTTCTTTACCAGCGAATTGTGTACATCTATTGGTCTTAGATCCCACTACTAATTTGGTTTTGAAATCTTCTTTTGCTTTAACGGTTGGTAAAGTAACTTTTCTTTCAAATAAAGCACCAAGTTCACGAGCGACATTGAAGACACTTAATAAATCTGGACGATTGGCTAAAACGTTTAAGTTTAAGACGACATCGTCTAAGCCTAAATAGCCTAAAACATTTTCTTCACCAACTGGAGCATCGGCTGGTAATTCTTCGATACCCGCTTTTTGGTAATCACTTAAATATTTAGCGTCGACACCGAGTTCTAAAAGTGAGCAGCACATACCATGGCTTGCTTCACCACGGATGACGCCATCTTTGATTTCGATTTCTGGGAGCTTAGCGCCTACACGCGCAACAATAACTTTTAATCCCGCACGTGCGTTAGGGGCACCACACACAATTTGTGTCACACCATATTTTTCACCAAGGTTAACTTGTAAAACATGGAGATGGTCACTATTTGGGTGAGCAACACATTCTTTGACTTCACCAATGACGAGATTTGTGCCACTGGCTAAGCGTCTAATCTCTTCAACTTCGACACCGGCGAATGTTAATTTCTTAGCAATTTCTTCTGGTGATAAGCCTTCTAAAGAGACATATTGATTAACGTTTTTTAAACTGACTAACATCTTTATTGACCTCCCACCATTAGCTCATTTTCTTGAATTGTTTCAAGAATCTGACATCGTTTTGATAGATTTTACGAATATCATCAATGCCATATCTTAATACAGCCACACGTTCGATACCAACGCCAAAGGCGAAACCACTATATTGTTCTGGATCATAGCCATTCATCTTAAGAACGTTAGGATGGACCATACCAGCACCTAAGATTTCAATATAGCCTGTACCTTTGCACATATTGCAGCCTTTACCACCACAGTTAGCGCAGGTGATATCGACTTCCACGCTTGGTTCAGTGAATGGGAAGTAACTACTTCTTAATCTAATTTCACGTTTTTCACCAAACATCTTTTTAGCGAATAATTCTAAGGTCGCTTTTAAGTGACCGATATTAATACCCTTATCAATAACTAAACCTTCGATTTGGGCGAATTGATGTGAGTGAGTGGCATCATCATCGTCTCTACGATAGGTTTTACCTGGGCAGATAATTCTAATTGGTGCACCTTTTTTTGCTTCCATGGTTCTTGCTTGAACTGGGGAAGTATGAGTTCTTAATAACTCATTATCATTAATATAGAAGGTGTCTTGCATATCTCTAGCTGGGTGATCTTTAGGGATATTTAAGAGTTCAAAGTTATATAAATCTTGTTCAATTTCTGGACCATCAGCCACTTCAAAACCCATGCCTAAGAAGATATCAATCATTTCATCACGAATGACATAGAATGGGTTTCTACCACCGGCTTCGTAATTAATACCTGGTAAAGAGATATCAATTTGTTCTTTTTCTAATTTTTCTTTTAATTCCTTATTTTTCAAATAAGTCATCTTTTCTTCAATCGCGGAAGTAATCGCCACGCGCACTTCAGTAAGGGCGGCACCAAAAGATTTTCTTTCTTCTGGTGGTAATTGACCGATTTGTGAAGTTAATGAAGAAAGTTCGCTCTTCTTTGATAAGTAGGTATTACGCACAGCATTTAAAGAATCAACACTGCTTGCTTCTTCTACTTCCTTAAGAGCGGCGTTCTTTAGATTTAATAATTTTTCATTTTCCATAAAGAGCCTCACTTACAAAATCGTTATTGATTATAGCACAAAAAACCATATTACATATTGTAATTTGTAATATTGTTTTGTTTTTTCTCCTAGAAACATTCTTAGCGCTTTGTTTTTATACGCAAATCATTATTAGTTAAGCCACATTTCGTAGTTTATTCTTCGATAAAACTTTTGATTTTTTCAAATAATTTTTCGTCTTGTTCTGTTAATCGGTCAATGGAAACATCCTTAAAATAGGCTATTCTTTCTTCGTCATTACTAATCTTTTTATCGTTTAACTGACGTGTGAAGGCACCAAAGACTTCATTCATATAAGAAATCGCAGATTCAGTATAGTTCGGATTGTGTTTACGGTTATTAAACTTAATAGTTTGGATATGAGGATTATGCACATCTTCTACGACTTTAAGGGAAGTCTCATAAGGCACCATTGGATCATCAGTGGATTGGATAAATAGGATGCTATCTTCTGTACTACCTAAATATTTAGGTAAATCAATCTTATCGTATTCTTTTTCCACTTTTCTTTCGTATTTTAAAACAAAGTGAGTAATAAACTTCCTTTTAGAAGCGTTAAAAATCATTGGTCTAATGGTTACAATTGGGGACATGACCACTACTTTGGTGATTTCTTTTCTTAATGACGCCACCTTTAAAGCGGTGAATCCTCCTAGGGAATGACCCATGAGGATGATTTGTTTATCAAGATTAAGTAGATTGAGTAAATCAGTTGTGTCTCTAGTTGGAGCGTTAAGCGAACCAAGATAAGGTCCTTTAGATTCTCCACATCCTCTGTAATCAAGAGTTAAGACTTTATAGCCAAGCTTCGCTAATGTATCAATCTCTCTAAAATAAGAAGCATGACCTGGTCCTAAGCCTGGCAAAAAGAGAACGATTTTATCTTCTTTATAATTATCGTAATAATAAAAGAAATAATGGATTTCAATTCCTATGGAATTGTTAAAAGTATAGGCTTCTTGTTTTAAACCTTTAAAATCAGTATAAACATAGTAAGGCACACCTACTTCTTTGTCATAACGGCAAACGAATTTTTCGATGTAAACCTTAGAAACAATACCCATAGTTATTTTCCAATTTTGTTGGCAATCTTTTGTAGTTCAGCACCTTCAAATTTCTCAACAAGGTAGCCACATTTAGTACAGACATAGCGGTTAGCAGTAGAGAATGAACCACCAGCTTGAATGATGGTATAGACATTTCTATTACCAGTCATCATTGGATTAGGAACATAGTAGAATTCTTCGTTCCCACATAGTGGGCATTTCATTTTAACAACCATATTATTACCTCTATTTATAGTGATTCATTAAAATGCCCGCGGCAATTGCGGCGTTTAACGAATCGATTTTATCACTCATTTCAATTTTTACTTTTTGACTAGCTTTAGCAATGATCTCTTCAGATACACCATGTGATTCATTACCAATCACTAAGACAAAGTCTTTTAATGGTTTAGCCTCACTTAAAGGAACAGTGTCATCATCAAGAACACTAACGATAATTGGTTTATCATAGTTAGCGATATCATCATATATACAGTCAATTAAGAAGATGCTTCCTTTAGAAGCAGCAATGACTTTTTCATTATATAAATCACATGTTTCTTCGCTCATGATGATGGCGTCATAATTAAAAGCCACAGCGGTTCTAATCATTGTGCCTAAATTACCTGGATCATTGATGTGGTCTAAATAAAGAATTTTATGATAGTCTTTCTTCTCTTTTTGGGGTTTTAGAGCTTCACAGATAAAGACAACACCTTCAGGGTTTGTAGAGGCCGCTAATTTAGCGATTATTTCATCGTTTACTTTGTAAGTTTCGATATCTTGACCAAGTTTTGGAAGACCGATACTTGTAAAGATTGTCTTAACATGACCATACTTTAAGGCCATGTCTAAGTTCTTAATTCCTTCCATTAAGAAAAGACCTTTTTCTTGTCTAGTTTTCTTCATTTTTAAACTAGCAGCGTCTTTAATCTTTTGATTGTTCTTGGAAGTGATTTCGAGCATTATTTGAAAACCGCCTTTATTAGTTTCTTTCTAAAGATATCATAGTTAGGACAATATTTATATAATAAGCGATAAAATTTATCGCTGTGATCGTAAACAAAACAGTGCGTTAATTCATGGATGACCACTGAATCGATGATTTCTGGTGAGTAATATAAAAGAGACATCGCATATGTAATGGTTTTCTTTGCCCTATTATTAGTGCCATATCTTGAACGCATCTCTCTGACCTTAACTTCATAAATAGGAGCATTCATTTCTCTGGCCCATTTAATCGTTTGATTACTGACATAGCTTAAAAAGAATTTTCTTAACTTCTTATGCAGCTGTTCTTTATTTTCAAAAGAAATCATTTCATCAAGGATAGTCAATGTGCCAGGGAAAGATAAAGGGTATTTTTCACCAAATAAATAGATATAATCTTCGCCTTCACCTTGTTCTTTAGCGTTTCTTTTGATGAGTTTAGAGGCAAACTTATCTAACCCACTTTTGATTAAGCTCATTGGTGTTAATCTATGACAGCTAATAGCGAAAGCCCCATCCTTATAACGGTAATGGATATTTCTAATTCTTTTATAAGTGATATTAACGGTATATTCTTGCCCGTTAAGTAAATAAATAAATGATTTATTCATGTCTCTATTGTAAAGCAAAACATAGATATTGCTAAGCATTTATGCTTTAATAACTAAGTATGGAAAAGATTTTAATCTCAGCCTGCCTTGTCGGTGATAACGTCAAATATAACGGTGGTAATAATCTCACCCCTAAACTTGATGCTTTACTCGAGAAATATGAACTCATTCCTTTTTGTCCTGAAGTAGAAGGTGGATTATCTATCCCTCGTTCACCTGCGGAAAGAGTTGGCGAAAGAGTGATCAATCAAGACGGAGAAGATGTCACTGAGAATTATTTAAGAGGCGCTGAATTAGCGTTTAATATTTGTCTATTTTTGAAAATTAAGAAGGTCATTCTCAAGGAGAAATCCCCATCATGTGGTAGTAAGATTATCTATGATGGTACATTCGCTCATAAAGAGATTAAAGGTATGGGCGTGACCGCTGAATATTTAAAAGAAAAAGGAATCGAAGTTTATTCCGAAGAAGATATCGATTCCTTATTGTAAGCACTGGTAACAGTGCTTTTTATTTGTACATGTCGTGATCGAATGTTACTTCGACATCCTTATCCGCTTGATAATAAGCGATTCTTTCAAATGGCTCTATCACTTCAATATTCTTTTGTGGTGCAGTGTATGGATTCATAACAATGAGTTCACCTGCATTACTTAAGAATGTATTAAGTATGGTTTTACCAACCATTTTTGTGACATTTTCTTCACTCATTTCCACTGGTTTAAATGCCGCTACAACTTCTTTTACTGCATGAGCTTTTTCTGAATAGTAATAATGACGCATATTGGTGTAAACACCAATTGTTTCCACTAAAAGGATTTCTTTTTCATCATCTTTACTGACATGGATAATGCCTTTATTTGGTAGAGTTGGTCTTTCATCACCGGCATAAGGGAAAGCTAAATAACAGTGATAATAGCCTTCATTATCTGGAACAGTATCACTCACTCTTTCAATTCTCACAGTGGACTTAAATTCAGCCACTAATTGATAGCCTTGAGAAGATAAAAATGTATAAGGTGGAACATTTGTCCATTGATGGTATGCGTAATCATCTGCTGCTATCTCGGTTTCAGTAAAAACAGCATCTGGAATAGAAGAATAGCTAGTGCTATTAGATGAGGTAGTGACATCATTATTGTTACACGCCATAACGCCACACATTAAAGCGACTAAAAGTGTAATTTTGCTAAGGATTTTCATATCGGGTCCTCCCATCTATTAGACAATTAAAAGTACGATGACTGCTAAAAAAGAAAAAGCCTGATGAGGCCCTTTCTAATAATTGGTGTCTTGACGGTGATAGTTTTCATCAAGCTTTTTATAATAAGCCTTTTCAATTGTGGTCCATCTGACTTTTAAAATAGGGACGATATTAATAAAGGCTTGGAACGCTTTGATGTAACTCTTTTCATCTTGTTTCTTTAAGAAGATTGCCGCTAAACGGTAAACTTCTAAGATTTGTTCAGTTAAATCATCACTGTGTCTTGTGTAATGATATGTCTTTTTGTTGGCTTTGATATCAATGCCTAAAGAGAGGAAGAAATGTAAGCCATCAACGTATTCGTCTAAGACGATATCTTGCGCTTCACTTGGTTTATTGGACCAATATTTGAAACATCTAGTCGCGTTAGCGAATTCCCCAAACTCAACGAGTAAAGCAAGAATTCTTCTACTTCTTGTCGTAGCGTATGTAACGTGATGATTATCCGCGATTCTTGCGTCTAATTCTGCTTGTTTTTGATATAAATTTGTTAAATCCACTGCCATAATTATTTAACCTTCTCTAAGTGCCAAATCTCTTCAGCGTAACTCTTAATTGTTCTATCACTTGTAAAGAAGCTGGAGTTAGCGATGTTCATTAAGCACATCTTGTTCCAAAGCGCTTTATTTTGATAGAGCTCTTGAATCTTTTCTTGAGCTTTTAAGTACGATTCAAAGTCAGCAAGGATGAAATATTCATCGCGCTTATTCATGATTTCATCAAAGATGATGGTGAATTTATCATGACGGAAGCCAGACCATGGACCATTAAATAAGGAATCCATGACCGCTTTGATGCGGTGATCGTTATTGTAAATATCCCATGGATTATAATCTTGTTTCTTATAGTGTTCTTCAACTTCTTCACTTCTTAAACCGAAGATGACGTTATTTTCTTCACCACCACGTTGGACGATTTCAATGTTCGCGCCATCCATTGTGCCTAAGGTAATGGCACCATTCATCATGAGCTTCATGTTAGAGGTACCACTTGCTTCTTTACCAGCGGTACTAATTTGTTCACTAACATCCGCTGCTGGAATAATAAGTTCGGCTAATGTGACACCATAGTTTTCAATAAAAACTACTTTGAGGAACTTATTAGTTTCTTCATCATTATTGATGACGTCTGCGACAGCAAGGATTAATTCGATAATCTTCTTCGCATATGTATAGCTAGGCGCGGCTTTCGCACCAAAGATATAAGTGTGTGGATAGATTCTAAATGATGGGTCTTCCTTCATTCTTTGGTAGAGATAAATGATGTGGAAGATATTTAAGAGCTGTCTCTTATAAGCATGGAGTCTCTTGATTTGAACATCAAAGATGCTATCAGGATCAACTTCAATACCATTGTTTTCTTTAATGTATTTGGCTAATGCTACTTTGTTAGCGTATTTAATGTTACCAATGGACTGTAAGACTTTTTCATCGTCTTTGAACTTTTCAAAGCCTTTGATTAA